>NZ_JAXDEQ010000044.1:0-53255 GCF_035065025.1 Pseudomonas sp. YuFO8
CTGTGGAATACAGAACCCGATCCGTTGGCTAGCGACAAAGACCGTCCAACATTTGGGGGTCAGTTCAACCTGTAGGAGCTGGCTTGCCAGCGATGGCGGCCTGACAGCCAACCCGTCTCTCTCGGCCGTGCCCAATCTACTGTGGGAGCCGGCCTGCCGGCGATGGCGGCCGAAAGACCAGCGCATTATTGAAGGGCGGAACACCCATCAAGGCGGATCAATCTGATCCAGCACCCGATTCGCCGTAATCTCCGCCAGCATTACACGGTTTGAAATCCCGGCAGCGCAATCGGCCGCTGCATGCACTTTTAAAGCGCCATGCCTGACAACGTGCACCAGTGCGAAGCGGTTTGCCGAGTTTTTCTATCGCAAGCTGCAACAGCCGCCCGACCCGCTCAATCCGCCAGAAACACGCCTGACTCGCGGTCATCACGCCAGTTTTCACGACCGTGAAAGTATCAATCAGCAATCTGGCACAAACACTGCATCGCTCCCCTCAAGCCCCTCTGAAAAAGAAGGGCAGCCCTCTCGGTCAACGACGATCGACTGGCCGCACAGGTCGTGGGCAACATCGGTGGATCAGGCATGGCCGTCTGGTTTCAACACCGCAAAAGAACAGGCAAAGACGCCTGGAACCGCAAGGTTTCAGGCGTTTTTTTTTGCTTTTTTTCACCGTGATGGGCTTTGGGCAGGGTCGTATATGAATTCCAATGTAGCCAGTTTGAACAAGCTGCAAACGCTGATCGTGATCGGCAATGGCATGGTCGGACATCATTGTGTCGAGCAGTTGATCGAGCGCGGCGCGCTTGATCGCTATCGGCTGCACGTCTTCAGTGAAGAGCCGATGCGTGCCTACGACCGCGTGCATCTGTCCGAATACTTCTCCGGTCGCGATGCCGAGTCGCTGGCACTGAGCGACGCGGCGTTGTACCAGACGCCCGGCGTCACCCTGCACCTGGGGGTGCCGGTGTTGGAAATCGATCGTGCCCGGCGCCAGGTGATCACCGCGCAAGGCTGTGTGGCCTACGACAAGCTGGTCCTGGCCACCGGGTCCTACCCGTTCGTGCCGCCGATCGAAGGCGCCGAAGGCGATTCGCGGCTGGTCTATCGCACCCTGGAAGACCTCGATGCCATCCGTGCCGCGGCGGCCAATGCCCGGCGCGGTGTGGTGGTCGGCGGTGGCCTGCTCGGCCTGGAAGCCGCCAACGCCCTGAAAAGCCTGGGACTCGAAGCGCACGTGGTGGAATTCGCGCCACGGCTGATGCCGGTGCAACTGGATGACCTCGGTGGGCTGGCGCTCAAGGCGCAGATCGAGCGGTTGGGCGTCGGTGTGCACCTGTCCCGCGCCACGCAATCGATCAGCGCCGGCGAGCAGTACCGCTACCGGATGAACTTTGCCAACGACGAATTCCTCGAGACTGACCTGGTGGTGTTCTCCGCCGGGATTCGTGCCCAGGACGCGCTGGCC
This sequence comes from Pseudomonas sp. YuFO8, assembly GCF_035065025.1. Lineage (NCBI taxonomy): Bacteria > Pseudomonadati > Pseudomonadota > Gammaproteobacteria > Pseudomonadales > Pseudomonadaceae > Pseudomonas > Pseudomonas sp. YuFO8. The sequence continues at coordinate 1,469 of NZ_JAXDEQ010000044.1, forward strand.
CGGCAATGCGCGCTGGACATCGGCCCGCGCGGTGGCGTGGTGATCGACGACACCTGTTTGACCTGCGACCCGCACATCTACGCCATCGGCGAGTGCGCATCGTGGAATGGCAGCCTGTTCGGCCTGGTCGCCCCCGGCTACCAGATGGCGCGCAGTGTCGCCGCGCGCCTGTGTGACGACGCCGCCGAGCCGTTCCAGGGCGCCGACATGTCGACCAAGCTCAAGCTGCTGGGCGTCGACGTCGGCTCCATCGGCGATGCCCACGCCAACACGCCGGGCGCCCGCAGCTATCAGTTCATCGACGAAACCAGTGCCAGCTACCGGCGCCTGGTGGTCGACGCCAGCGGTAAACAGGTGCTCGGTGCAGTGCTGATCGGCGACAACAGCTACTACGACACGCTGCTGCAATACATGCAGAACGCGATCGCATTGCCTTCCGAGCCCGCCGCGCTGATCCTGCCTTCGTCCGAAGGCGCACCGACCCTCGGCCCTGGCGCCTTGCCGGAAACCGCCACGGTCTGCTCCTGCCACAACGTGACCAAGGGCGCCATCTGCTCGGCCATCGACGGCGGTTGTACCGACCTCGGCCTGCTCAAGTCACAAACCAAGGCCTGCACCGGTTGCGGCGGTTGCGCAGGCTTGCTCAAGCAAGTCTTCGAGCATGAGCTGATCGCCCGTGGCGTCAGCGTCGACAAGAGCCTGTGCGAACACTTCGCCTACACCCGCCAGGAGCTGTATGCGCTGGTGCGGGTGGAAGGGGTGATCAGTTTTGAAGAACTGCTGGCCAAGCATGGCCGTGGCCACACCGGTTGCGACGTGTGCAAGCCGGCGGTGGGCTCGATCCTGGCGTCCTGCTGGAACCAGCCGATCATGGACCCGTCGCTGGTGCCGCTGCAGGACACCAACGACACCTTCATGGCCAACATGCAGAAGAACGGCACCTATTCAGTGGTGCCGCGCATTCCCGGTGGCGAGATCACCGCCGACAAGCTGATTGCAATCGGCGTTGTAGCGAAGAAATACGACCTCTACACCAAGATCACCGGTGGCCAGCGTATCGACCTGTTCGGCGCCCAGTTGCATCAGTTGCCGGACATCTGGAGCGAACTGATCGAAGCAGGCTTCGAAACCGGCCACGCCTACGGCAAGTCGACCCGTACGGTGAAGTCCTGCGTCGGCAGCACCTGGTGCCGCTACGGCGTGCAGGACAGCGTGCAAATGGCCCTGACCATCGAAGACCGCTACAAGGGCCTGCGCTCGCCGCACAAGCTCAAGTTCGCCGTGTCGGGCTGCACCCGTGAATGCGCCGAAGCGCAAAGCAAGGACGTCGGCGTGATCGCCACCGAGAAGGGCTGGAACCTCTACATCGCCGGCAACGGCGGCATGCGCCCGCGCCATGCCGAGCTGTTCGCCACCGACCTCGACGACGCGACCCTGATCCGCTACATCGACCGCTTCCTGATGTTCTACATCCGCACCGCCGACAAGTTGCAGCGCACCTCGGTCTGGCGCGAAAGCCTGGAAGGCGGCCTGGACTACCTCAAGGACGTGATCATCCACGACAGCCTTGGTCTGGGCGCCGAGCTCGAGTCGCAGATGCAGCTGGTGGTCAATCGCTACGAATGCGAGTGGGCCAACGCTCTCAAGGACCCGGAAAAGCTCAAGCGCTTCCGTACGTTCGTCAACGACAAACGCGCGGACCCGGACATCCACTTCGTCCAGGAACGCGGCCAGCGCCGGCCGATCATGGCGGCCGAACTCAACCTGATCCCTGTTACCGAGGAGACCGTCTGATGAACCAGTCCAATAGCCAACGCGTTGAAACCACTGCGTCTGCCACCTGGCAATCGGTGTGCAGCCAGCAGGACCTGGTCAATGACTCCGGCGTGGTGGTGTGGCTGGACGGTGCCCAGGTGGCGCTGTTCTACCTGCCGGGCATGGAGGGTAAAAACCTCTATGCCATCGACAACCACGACCCGCAATCCGGGGCCAATGTCATCGGCCGCGGCCTGGTGGGCAGCATCAAGGGCGACCTGGTCGTTGCCTCGCCTATCTACAAGCAGCATTTTCGTCTTGAGGACGGCAGTTGCCTGGAGTACCCGCAACAGCGCTTGCGGGTATGGCCGGTGCGGCTGAACGACGGGGTGGTGGAAGTCGCAGTGGCCTGAGTGCCTTTTTCAGCAGGAGACGGACATGAAGACAGCCGCACAGTTGCTCAAGCTCAAGGTCGTGGAAAACCAGCAGGTGCACAGCATCGCCCCGGACGCCATGGTGTTGGAGGCCGTGCAGAAAATGGCCGAAAAGAACGTCGGCGCGTTGCCGGTGATCGACAAGGGCCAGGTCGTCGGGGTGATCAGCGAGCGCGACTATGCGCGCAAGGTGGTCTTGCTGGGACGTTCGTCAGTCGGCACGCCGGTCAGGGCCATCATGAGTTCCCCGGTGGTCACGGCCGACAGCCAACAGAGCATCGAGCATTGCATGGCGGTCATGACGGACAGCCATTTGCGGCACCTGCCGGTGGTGGAGAATGGCGAGCTGATCGGGTTGCTGTCGATTGGTGATCTGGTCAAGGAGGCCATTGTCGAGCAGGCCGACCTGATCCGGCAGTTTGAACATTACATTCGCGGGCACTGAAACCAGCGGGTGAGTCAGCGCAACACAAAAGGGGGCGAAGGGCGGGTAGACGCCGATTCGCCCCCTTTTTTTCGGGATCAGCCAACCATCAGAACTTGAATGCCTGGCGTCCTACCAGCAGCCATTTTCCGTCTTGTTTCTGCCAGATCTGGAAATTCTCGATTTCCGTCGGGACCACCTCGGTGCCTTTGAGGGCCTGGGCCGAGAAGTGATGGCGGACCAGCGCGACATCGCCGGAGACGGTGATGGTCTGGTTCTGCATCTCCAGGGTCTTGAAGGCGCTTTTGCCGGTTTCGATATCGGCGATGAAGGCTTTCTTGTCCTGGATCTTGCCGCTGGAATGGCCGTAGGTGAGGTTCTCGGCGGTCAACGCGTTCAGTTCAGCAATGTCCTTGTGCAGCATCGCCTGGGTCAAGTGGTCGACGGCTTGCGCCACGTCCTTGTCCCCGGCAGCCGGTGTGGCGGCCACGTAGCCGCTGAACAGGCACAGAAAACCGATCAGCATTTTTGCTTTTTTCATGTTGTTTCCTTGTTGTTGTGGGGGAGCGGATCGACGAGCATCAGATTACTCATCGGTCATCGTACAACCTAGCATGGGGCGGAGGAAAAAAGCGAACTTGCACCCTGGTTTTGTCTCAAAGTCAAAAGGTGTTGCGACTTCAATGGTGCCAGGGTTCGAGGACTTCAAAACATGCAGCCCAAGGAACATCCGCGATACGAATTGACGCTGCTCATCCTGTTTCTGCTGATCGTCATCGCCTTGGGTTATGCCCCACGCAGCCGGGTGGATTGGGCGCTGGAAAACCTGCTGGCGCTGCTGCTGGTGGGGACATTGGTGGTGTTTTATCGCCGCTTTCGCCTGTCTGCGGCCTCACTCACCCTGGTGTTCGTGTTCTTGTGCATCCACGAACTGGGAGCTCATTACACCTATTCCCTGGTGCCGTACGACCGTTGGTGTTCGGAACTGACCGGCGTCAGCTTCAACAAGAGCCTTGGCCTGCACCGTAATCACTACGACCGCCTGGTGCATTTGAGTTACGGGCTGTTGATGGCCTGGCCGGTCCGCGAAGTGCTGCTGCGGCTTACCCCGTTGCGCGGGCGCTGGCTGTTTTTCGTGGCCCTGAACATCATGCTGTCGACCTCGGCCGTCTACGAACTGGTGGAATGGATCGGTGGCGCTTACCTTGGCGACGACACGGCAAAAGCCTTCGTCGGCGCGCAAAACGACCCCTGGGATTCGCAAAAGGACATGGCGCTGGCCGTCGCCGGTGCATTCGTCAGCCTGCTATTGGTTTCCCTGCTCAATACGGCAGACAAAGCCGCTTTACCTACCGCATGTCGCAAAAACCGCAATCAGTGGCAATAGCCTTCAATTCGCGCAGAGACCCGTCGATAACCTCTTGAGATGCCATTCGCGGTGGCCGTTGGCCGCCAACCCACGTGTCAGAAGAGGAACCACAGCGTGTCCATTAAACTGCGTTTACTGTTGCTGATAGGGACCGGGTTGCTCACCGCGTTGGTCATGGGCCTGGTCGGTTACCTGGGGACGGCCCGGATGGCGGAGGCGGTGCAGGACAACGAAGTGGGCATGACCGTGCTGCGCAACCACATGGAAGCCGACATGATGCACGACGCGCTGCGCGCCGACGTGTTGTCGGCGATGCTGGTCGGGCTGGGCAAGAGCACCAGCAGCCAGGCCGAGGTGCGCACGTCCATCGAAGAGCATGCGGCGCACTTTCGGCAAGTGCTCGGCGACAACCTCAAGCTGCCGGTCAACGACACCCTGAAAACCGCGCTGAACAGGATCAAGCCCAGCCTTGACACCTACATCAGTACGGCCGAGCGCATTGTCGGCATGGCCCTGGAAAATCCCGAGGCCGCACAAAAGGAACTCGGCACCTTCAACAGCGCGTTCAGCCAACTGGAAGAGCAGATGGCCGCCCTCAGCGAGCTGATTGAAAGCAACAGCCAACAGGCCAGTGCAGGCACCCGCCAGGTACTCGGCAGCGCCAACCTGACCCTCGGCGCCGTGCTCATCGCCAGCCTGTTGTTGTTGCTGGCCCAGGGCCGCTGGGTGATCCTGAGCATCATGGGGCCGTTGCGCACGGCCAGCCGCATTGCCGAGAGCATCGCCCACGGCAACTTGAGCGAACCCATTGTCGAGCCGACCCGCACCGACGAAGCCAGCCTGTTGATTCGCAGCCTGGCGACCATGCAGCGTGATCTACGCGGCATGATCGAAGTGGTGCGCAGCAACGCCCATGGCGTCAGCGGCATGAGCACACGCCTGAGCAATGGTTGTCACGAAGTGGCCGGCAGCAGCCAGCAGCAAAGCGCTGCCGCCAGCACCATGGCCGCCGCCGCCAGCGAAATGACCGCGAGCATCGAGGAAATCACCCGGCATGCCGGGCGAGCGCTGGACATGGCCAACCAGGCCGAGGCGCTGGCCAAGGATGGCGGACGGGTGATCCATCAGGTGGTCAACGACATGGACGGCATCGCCCGTTCGGCGCAGCAGTCGGCGCAGGTGATCCGCACGCTGGACAAGGAATCCGAAGGGATTTTCAGCATCATCCAGGTGATCAAGGGCATCGCCGACCAGACCAACCTGCTGGCGCTCAACGCCGCCATCGAGGCCGCACGCGCCGGGGAGCAGGGCCGTGGTTTTGCCGTGGTGGCCGACGAGGTGCGCAGCCTGGCAGGCCGCACCAGCGCCTCGACCCAGGAAATCGCCGCCATGGTCTCGCGCATCCAGCAAAGCACCCGCGAGGCGGTGATCAGCATGGAGGAGGGCGTCGCCCAGGTCGACAAAGGCATGGCCGTGACCGCCGACGTCGAGCGCGCCATCCGCGAAATCCTCGAGGCCACGCTCAACACCACGCAACTGGTCAACGACATCAGCCGCACCATCGGCGAGCAGAGCCTGGCCAGCAATGAAATCGCCCATCAGGTGGAGATGATTGCCGGGATGTCTGAGGGCAACAGCAAGGTGATCGGGCAGACGGCTTCGACCACGGATGAGTTGTCGAGCCTGGCGGGTCAGTTGTCGCAGTCGGTGGATCGGTTTCGGCTCTGAGACCTCTCGCTGTCTTTAAGGGCCTCTTCGCGAGCAAGCCCGCTCCCACAATGGAATGCATTCCAAATGTGGGAGCGGGCTTGCTCGCGAAGGGGCCGGCCCTGACTGATAAAGTTCAAGGCAATGTTTTTATATGATGAAAAAAACATTGCAATGCGATCTTCATGCTGTGAATATGTCCGTGCGAATTTAAAAAAACAAAATCGCATGCGGCGCTGATTAAGGTCAGGCCATAACAAAAACGACATAAACACAGGTTGAAACCGGCTCTGCCCCTGGCCGGACCTTTCAGCGAAGGAGAACATCTCCCGTGAATCGCTTATTGAACAGATCTCTTTGCGTCACCCTGCAAGCGCTTGGCGTGGTCGCGTTCGGGGCCGCCATTGCCCAGGCCCAGGCCGACACCACGTTGCGCGTGGGCCTCAATGCCGATATCCGCAGTACCGAGCCCGGCGTCAACCGCGACGAGAACACCGATACCGTCATGCTGCACATCGTCGAAGGCCTGGTGGCCCATCGCGAGGACGCGTCCGTCGGCCCACTGTTGGCCAGGGAGGTGCAGGTGTCCGACGACGGCCTGACCTATACCTTCAAGCTGCGCGAAGGGGTGCGCTTTCATAATGGCGCGACCTTGACCGCCGCCGACGTCAAGTGGACCTGGTCGCATTACCTCAACCCGCAGACACAGTGGCGCTGCCTGGCGGAGTTCGATGGTCGCGGCGGGGCGAAGATCACCAACATCACCACCCCGGACCCGCTCACCGTGGTGTTCCAGCTCGATCAGCCCAGCGGATTGTTCCTGGCGTCCATGGCCCGGCCCGATTGCGGCGGTGGTGGCATCCTGCATCCGGACTCGGTCGCGGCGGACGGGCGCTGGAAGGCGCCGATCAGCACCGGCCCGTTCACCCTCGCGCAGTGGAAGCCCGGCCAGTCCGTGGAGCTGGCGCGCTTCAAGGACTACAGCGCCCGTGACGATGCCGGGCCGGATGGCTTCACCGGCAAGAAGCAGGCGCTGGTCGACACCGTGCGCTTCATGATCATTCCCGATGCGGCCTCGGCCAAGGCGGCCCTGCTGTCGAACAACGTCGACCTGCTGCCGGACGTGACTGCCAGCGACGCCCAGGAACTCAAGGCGATGCCGGGGATCCAGGTGTCGGTAAGCCCGATCATGGCGATCTGCGGCCTGCTGTTCCAGACCAACGACCCGTTGCTCAAGGACGTGCGCATCCGCCAGGCCATCGCCCGTTCGCTGGATTACGGACAAATGGTCACCGCCTTGTCCAACGGCTTGTCCGAGCCCAACAACTCGGCGATCCCGCAAACCAGTCCCTTCTACGACACCACGGCGAAACAGGGTTACCAGTACGACCCGCAAGAGGCCCAGCGTCTGCTGAAGGAGGCCGGTTACCACGGCCAGCCGATCAAGATGATCGTCAACAAACGCTATCAGCAGATGTTCGACATGGGCGTGTTGAGCCAGGCCATGGCCCAGGCCACCGGCTTGAACATCGAGATGGAAACCCTGGAGTGGGGCACGCAACTGGAGCGTTACCAGAGCGGTAACTACCAGATGATGTCGTTTTCCTATTCATCGCGCCTGGACCCGGCGCTGGGCTTCGATTCGCTGATGGGCGACAAGAGCAAGGAACCGCGTAAAGTCTGGGATAACCCTCAAGCCCAGGCGTTGCTGCGTGATGCGGTGCGCCAGAGCGACACGGGCAAGCGCCAGGCGCTGTTCGATCAGTTGCATCGCATGATGATCGAGGACACGCCGATGGTGATCATCTACAACGGCACCATTATCGGTGGGCTGCGCGACAGCGTCCGTGGCTACCACTCCTGGCCGGTGGCCAAGCCGCGACTGTGGGGCGTCAGCCTCGCAGCCCAGTAACGCGGAGCCTGATCATGTTGCGTTTTATCCTGCAAAAACTCGGGATGGCGATACCGACCCTGTTGCTGATTTCGGTGATGGTGTTCGCGTTGATTCGCCTGATTCCCGGTGACCCGGCGCTGTTGATGCTCGGCGACATGGCCGACCCGCAGAGCCTGGCCGACATGCGAAGCAATCTGGGCCTGGATCACTCGCTGGCGACCCAGTTCCTGATCTGGTTCAAGGCGGTGCTGAGCGGTGACCTGGGCTTTTCCATCAGCACCAAACAGGCGGTGTTGCCGCTGACTCTGGAGCGTTTCAGCGTCAGCGCGATCATCGTGCTGGTGGCGGTTTTCCTGGCCACGCTGATTGCGGTGCCGGTCGGCCTGATCGCTGCCTGGAAACAGAACAGCGCCCTCGACCTTGGGCTGGTGACTACCGCCACCTTACTGTTGTCGATTCCCAGCTTCTGGCTCGGCCTGCTGTTGCTGCATGCCTTTGGCATCAAGCTGGGCTGGTTGCCGGTGGTGGGTTACGTGAGCTTTGCCCAGGCGCCGTGGCAAGCCATGAGCTTCCTGGTGCTGCCGGTGATCACCCTGACGCTGGTGGAATTGGGTGCGATCACGCGCATGGCCCGTGCCAGCACCATTGAAGTCTTGCGCCTGGAGTACATCGCTCATGCCCGTGCCAAGGGGCTGTCCGAACGTGCGGTGTTGTGGCGCCATGCCTTGCCCAATGCCTTCGCGCCGACATGGACCCTGGTCGGGCTGATCCTCGGCAACCTGTTGGGCGGGATTGCGGTGCTGGAAACCGTGTTCACCCTGCCAGGCATCGGCAGGCTGATGGTGGATGCGATTTTCGCCCGCGACTACCCCGTGCTGCAGGGTTGCCTGCTGCTGATCACCTTCATCTATGTGCTGGTCAACCTTTGCGTGGATCTGCTCTACCCACTGTTCGATCCAAGGGTGAAGTTATGAGTTCGAATATCCCTGTGGCCCCCTTTGTCGGTGCCGCGAGCCCACCTGCCAAGCGGCGCCGTGCGTGGCCGGCGGCCAACGCCCTGATCGGTGGCAGCCTGTTGCTGGTGCTGATTGCCCTGGCCGTGCTCGGGCTGGTCTGGACCCCGTTCGACCCGTTGCGCATCGACCTGTTGTCGCGCCTGCAAGGACCGTCTGCCATGCACTGGCTGGGCACCGATGAGTTTGGTCGCGATGTCTTCAGCCGGTTGTTGATCGGTGCCCGCACCAGCCTGTGGATCAGCCTGCTGACTGTCACGGTCGCGGTGCTTGCCGGTACGCTGATCGGCATGCTTGCCGGTTACCTGCGCGGCTGGACCGACCGCTTGCTGATGATGTTCAACGATGCGTTGCTGGCATTTCCGGGAATTCTCATGGCCCTGGGCATCATGGCGATCATCGGTGCGAGCAAATACGGGATCGTCCTCGCCCTGGGCATCGCCTACACGCCATCGGTGGTGCGTGTGGTACGGGGCACGGTGCTGTCGCTGCGCGAACTGGAGTACATCGAAGCGTCGCGGGTCATCGGCAACTCGGAGCTGTACACCATGCTGCGGCATATCGCGCCTAACTGTCTGGCGCCGCTCTGTGTGCTGGCCACCAGCATGTTCGGCTGGGCCCTGCTCTCGGAAAGTGCCCTCAGCTTCCTGGGCCTGGGCGTGCCGCCACCCGCTGCGACCTGGGGCAACATGCTCGCCAGCAGCCGGCCCTACATCGCCTCGGCCAGCTGGCTGGGGATCTTCCCGGGGCTGTTCATCTGCCTGGCGCTGTTGGCAATCAATCTGTTCGGCGATGCACTGCGCGATCGTCTCGACCCGCGGATGAGGAAATGAGCATGGCATCCAGCAATCTGTTGTTGAGCGTGGAAAACCTGAAGATCCGCGTGGGTGACGATGGCCCCCTGGCGGTCGACGACCTGAGCTTCAGTGTCGCACCGGGCGAGATCGTTGCACTGGTCGGCGAGTCCGGCAGCGGCAAGACCATGGCCGCTCGGGCCGCGATCGGGTTGCTGCCGCCTCCGATGCAAGTCTGCGGTGGCCGCCTGGAGTTCCAGGGCCGTGACCTGGTGACCCTCGATACTGCCGGGTTGCGGGCCATCCGTGGGGCGAGCATCGGCATGGTGTTCCAGGAACCGATGGTGTCGCTCAATCCGGCGTTGAAGATCGGCCAGCAGATGAGCGAAGCGTTGCAGTTGCATACCGACCTTGATGCCGGGCAGATCCGCGAGCGTTGCCTGACCATGCTGCGGCGCATCGGCATCAAGGACGCCGAGCGCTGCCTGCAAGCCTATCCGCACCAGTTCTCCGGCGGCATGCGCCAACGGATCATGCTGGCGTCGGTGATGCTGTTGCGTCCGGCGCTGCTGATCGCCGATGAGCCGACCACCGCGCTCGATTGCCTGGCCCAGCTGGACGTGATCGAGCTGATGCTGGAACTGACCCGCGAGCAGGGCACGGCGATCCTGTTCATCAGCCATGACCTGTCACTGGTGGCGCGCTATGCCCATAAAGTGGTGGTGATGCGCCATGGCAAGTCGGTGGAGCAGGGCACGATCAATGACATCCTGCTGACGCCCAAGGCCGAGTACACCCGGCAATTGCTGGAGGCGTTGCCCCGGCGCGGCGAACTGGCAGCGCTGCCGCTGAGCAAGGGCCCATTGGTGGAAGTCGATCAGGTGTGCATCGAGCATCCCGGCCCACCGTCGTTCTGGGGCAAACGCCAGTACAAGCGCGTGGTGCATTCGGCCAGCCTGGCCATTGCGCCGGGGGAAACCCTGGCGCTGGTCGGTGGCAGTGGCTCGGGCAAGACCACCCTCGGTCGTTCGCTGGTGGGCTTGATCAAACCCTGTGCCGGGGCGATCCGCTTCAAGGGCGTGGACATTCTCAAGGCCGCCAACCGCACCCATCGGCTGCAATGCCAGATGATCTTCCAGGACCCGTATTCATCGCTCAATCCGCGGATGAGAATCGGCGAGATCCTGGCTGAGCCGCTGCGTCACGAGCCCGACCTCAATGCCTTCCAGCGCAGCGAGCGGGTCGCGCAGACCTTGCGTGATGTGGGCCTGGGCGAGCAGTTCGTCGAGCGCTTTCCCCATCAACTGTCCGGTGGCCAGCGCCAGCGTGTCGCCATTGGCCGTGCCCTGGTGCGCCATCCGCAACTGGTGATCGCCGACGAGCCGATCTCCGCGCTGGACATGACCATCCAGAAGCAGATTCTCGAACTGTTCGAGCGCTTGCAGGCGCAGTACGGCTTTGCCTGCCTGTTCATCTCCCATGACCTGGCGGCCGTGGAGCGCATTGCCCACCGGGTGGCGGTGATGCACCAGGGCGAAGTGGTGGAAGTCGGCGCGCGCGACCAGGTCTTCGACTTTCCGCGGCACCCCTATACACGGCAATTGCTGGCGGCGGCCAGCCCTCTGGAAAAACTCGCTGACGGCGGCTACCGAATACGACCGGCCAACGTTTGATTTAACCCCCTGATCACACCCCGCGCGCCAGTCCCGAAACCGGCGCGAAGGGGGGAGTCATGCCCGTAAAAAACAATAAGACCAACAGGAGCCAAACATGAGCAACAACAATCTGAGCCTGATAGTGACCAGTGTCAGCCTGATGGGCGGGGGCCTCTTGAGCGCCCAGGCCCAGGCCGAGTTCATCAAGGACAGCAAGGCCGACCTGGAACTGAAGAACTACTACTTCAATCGCGATTACCGTGAAGACGCCGGACAGTCCAAACGCGAAGAATGGGCGCAGGGTTTCATCCTCAACCTGAAGTCGGGGTTCACTGAAGGCACGGTGGGTTTTGGCGTGGATGCGGTCGGCATGCTCGGCTTGAAACTCGATTCCAGCCCCGACCGCTCAGGCTCGGGTTTGCTGTCGCGGGACAACGAGGCCGAGCCGGGTCAACCGAGCTACGCCAAGCGTGCGCACGACGAATATTCCAAGCTGGGCGTGACCGGAAAAATGCGTTTCGCCAAAAGCGAGTTGCGCAGCGGCTACCTGCTGCCGGACCTGCCAACGCTGCAACCCAACACCAGCCGGCTGTTCCCGCAGACCTTCCGTGGCACCCAGGTGACGTCCGCCGACATCAAGGACCTGAGCCTGACCGGCGGCCAGATCGACCGGACCAAACAACGCGAATCCACCGATTACGAAGACATGGGGCTGACCAGTCAAAGCGGCGCCTACAAGAGCTCGGCCAAAAGTGATCAGTTCCGTTTCATCGGCGGCGATTACAAGCTCATGCCGAACCTGATCCTGACCTATCACTTCGCCCAGCTGGACGACATCTACCAGCAGCACTACGTGGGCCTGAAAAACAGCTTCGCCCTCGGCGGCGGTACGCTGAAAACCGATATCCGTTACTTCGATGCGGACAAGGCCGGTGCAGGGCTGGCGGGTCAAGTCGACAACCGTGCGCTGAGTACTCGCGTGGCCTACAGCTACAAGGGCCACAGCCTGGGTGGCGGTTATCAGGAGCAATTCGGCGACACGCCTTTCACCTATGTCGATGGCACCAACACCTATCTGTTCTCGGAGTATCAGCTGAGTAACTTCTCCCAGACCAATGAGCGGGTCTGGCATGCGCGCTACGACTTTGACTTTGCGGTGTTGGGGGTTCCGGGGCTGACGTTCTCTACTCGATGGGCCAAGGGCGATCAGGCCCAGGTGTTGGGGTTTGCTGGCGAGGGGCGGGAGTGGGAGCGGGATATCGACCTGGGGTATGTGTTTCAGTCGGGGGCGCTCAAGGGGGTTTCGTTGCGCTGGCGTAATGGGTTTAGCAAGGCCAATTACCTGCGGGACATGAACGAAAACCGGGTGATCCTTGGTTATACCGTGGCGCTTTGGTGATGAATGCTCCTGTGTGTACGCCAGTCAAATTTGGGGGCTGGCTCCGATCAAACTGTGGGAGCTGGCCTGCCGGCGATGGCGGCCTGACAGCCGACCTGTGTTTTGTTGACCGCGTACATATCCATTCCTGCGGTAACGACCACCTATGGTTTAGCCTCTTACCTGTAGGAGCGAGCTTGCTCGCGAAAAACGTCTGGAGAACGCTTTCATTCAGACAGGGCGCGTCATCGTTAACGACCTTCGCTGGCAAGCCAGCTCCTACAGGGGGACGCGTTGACTTGGGATCAGGTCGGCCCACAGGCCGCCTCGCTTTTGCTTTGGCCCCATCGAGAGGCCGAGAGGAGGTTCTGCGCAGGCGGGCCCCTGTAGGAGCGAGCTTGCTCGCGAAAAACCTGAGAGCGCTGCGGGGTTCCAGGTTCCCCGCGTCATCGTTTAAAACATCACCCCTTGTTACGCGCCACCCCCATCTTGCTAGCCACCTCCAGGTGCCGATGCAACAGGGTCGAAGCCCATTCGTTATCCCCCTGTTCCAGCGCATCAAGAATTGCCAGGTGCTCCCGGCAGGACACCTTGACCCGCTCGACGTTACTCGCCGAATGAAACTCGGTCAGGCGCCGCAAACGGTTCTGCTGCTGGATCGACTGCAGGATGTAGGTATTGCCGGACGCCGCCGCCAGCAGTTCGTGAAACTCGGCGTTGCTTTCGAAAAACCGCTGGCCGTCGACCTGGCCTTCGAGCAGTTCGAGCTGGCGCTGGCGGCAGCGCCGGAATTGTTCGGGGTTGATCTTGAAGGTGGGTTCGAGCAGGCCGGCCGGCTCGACCAGCATGCGAAAGCGATAGCTCTCGAAGCGTGTCTGCGGGCTGCTCAGGGTGGGCAGGAACATCCAGCCGTGACCGTGCTTGCGCTGCATCACGCCCTCATCGGAAAGCCGCAACAGGCAACGGCGCAGCACGCTTTTGCCGGCGCCGTAACGGCGCAACAGGTCGCTCTCGGAGATCTGGTCGGGCAACACCTGGTTCAGCCGGTCGTCGATCAGCCGGGTGTAAAGCTCGTCTTCCTCGTTGTGCAGCTCATCGAATTGTTGCGGCAACACCGCAGAGCTTTGCAGCGGTACGCAAAAGCCCTGTTGCGGCAGCGGCTCGATCAGTTGTTGTTCGGCCAGGTACGACAGGGCACTGCGGATCGGCGAGCGCGACACGCCCAGGCGCTGGCTCAGTTCCACTTCCTTGAGGTGGGTACCGGGTTGCAGGTCGCCGGACTGAATGGCGGAAAGGATCTGGCCGGCGACTTTGGTCTGCAGCGAGGTGAGTTGAGCCATGGCGCGTTGTGGTTCCTGTGACAGGGGAGGGAAGGATACCCGAAAAGACCGGAAAGCTTCGATGCGCCCGGAAGCTGAATTATAGGCCGCTCAAATACATTTATGCAGCACCTGATAAAACCAGGTGTGTATTATTCGGAATATAAAAACATTGCCAGTAAAGATAATGGCAATTTGTGAGGATCCACCGTTATGACCTATGTACCTCTGCCCAGAGCCTTGCCCCATGAGTGCGGCGTCGACCCTCGCGGTATCGTCGATTTCCTGGCGGCCGTCAGCAGTGCCGGACTCGAGCTGCACAGCTTCATGCTCTATCGCCAGGGCGCGGTGGTGGCAGAAGCGTTCTGGCGACCGTACTCGGCGCACCGCATGCACGTGCAGCATTCGGCGACCAAAAGCTGGACCGCCACCGCCGTGGGTTTGTTGATCGATGACGGTCGCCTGAGCCTCGATGACAAGGTGGTCAGCTTTTTCCCCCAGCTGTGTCCGCAAGACATAAGCGCGAACCTGGCGGCCATGACCGTGGAAGACTTGCTGACCATGCGCACCGGCCATCAACGGGGCATTTCCGGCGGCGACTGGCGCAACCTGAAAACCAGCTGGGTCGAAGCCTTCCTGCATGAGCCGGTCGTTGTACCGCCGGGAAAAGACTTCATCTACAGTAGCGCCTCGAGCTTCATGTTGTCGGCGATCGTCACCCAGGTCACAGGGCTTACCCTGCACGCCTTGCTGCAGCAGCGGGTCCTGGATTTTCTCGGCATGGACAAGCTGGAATGGGACCTGGCCCCTGGCGGTTTCAACTCCGGCGGCAACGGCTTGAGCTGCACCACGGAAGACTCGTTGAAGTTCGGCGTGCTGCACCTCAACCGCGGCCAATGGCAGGGGCGCCAGTTGCTGTCGGCGCAGTGGATCGCCGAGGCCACCCGCAATCAGGTCGACGATGTGTGGATGGGCGAGTTCGACGGCAAGCAGTACCTGCCGCGCAACAAGGACAACAACGCCGAGGCGCAACGTGAGGGCTACGGCTATCAGTGGTGGATGACCCGGCATGGCGGCTACTACGCGTCCGGCGTGTTCGGCCAGTACTGCATGGTACTGCCGGACCAGGACACGGTCATCGCCTTCACCTGCGGGCTGCAACTGGGCGAGCGCCGCTTGAAAGCCGCGATCTGGGAGCACCTGTTCCCGGCGCTGGGGCGCGAAGCGGTCGATCCGCACACCAGCCAGGGGCAACTCGATGCCTTGATCGATGACCTGCGCCTGCCGACGCTGCAAGGCTCGAGCACCTCACCCAACGCTGCTGCCCTGCAGGGACGTTTCGCCGTCGAGCCCAACGAAGACGGCGTACTGGAGCTGGGTTTCGACTTTCACGATGACTACTGCGACTTCAGCCTGGTCGATCACCGTGGGCGGCACAGCCTGCGGGTCGGCCTGCAGCAGCCGGTCGAATCCCGGACCAGCATCACCGGCAACTATCTGCATCACCAGTACCAACCGGAACAGACGCCCGTCATCGCCCAGGGCCGGTGGAGCGCAGAAGGGGCGTTGCAGATGGACTGGCGTTTTGTCGAAACCACCTTCGGCGACCACGTCAGCTGCCGCCTGCAAGAGGGCCGCTTGCTGTTCGATCGCGGCGTCAACACCAATGCCGGGTCGATGCAACGCCCGACGCTGATCGGCACCCGGATCTGACCCTGATTAAATGGATGGAGCACCTTTGATGAAGCAGATTTCCACGTCGGCGCTGTGGGCGCCCTTTACCCCGATGCGCCAGTTCAATCGCCAGCCGATGCTGTTCGAAAGCGCCGAGGGCATGCACTACACCACCACCCAGGGCCAGCGGGTGCTCGACGCCATGGCCGGGCTCTGGTGCGTCAACGCCGGTCACGGCCAGGCACGGATCGTCGAAGCCATCCGCGAAGCGGCAGGGCGCCTGGACTTCGTCTCCTCGTTCAAGATGAGCCATCCGGCAGCGCTAACCATCGCCGACGCGTTGGCGGCGATTGCGCCGGCGGGGCTGGACAAGGTGTTCTTCACCAACTCCGGTTCCGAGGCTGTGGACACCGCGTTGAAGATCGCCCGGGCCTATCACCAGGCCCGCGGCGACAGTCGCCGGACCAAGCTGATAGGTCGCGCCAAGGGTTATCACGGCATGGGGTTCGGCGGCTTGTCGGTGTCCGGTATCGGCCGGCAGAAGCGGGACTTCGGGCCGCTGCTCGGCGACGTTGCGCACCTGCCGCTGCCCTATGACGCCAGCCTGCGCTTCAGCGAAGGCCAGCCGCAGCAGGGCGCGCACTATGCCGAGGCGCTGCTGCAGCTGCTGGAAATCCACGACCCGGCGACGGTGGCCGCGGTGATTGTCGAACCGGTGACGGGTTCTGGTGGCGTCTATGCACCGCCCGTGGGTTACCTGCAGAGGCTGCGCGAGATCTGTGACCAGCATGGCGTGTTGCTGATTTTCGATGAAGTGATTACCGGCTTCGGACGCCTGGGGCACTCGTTCGCGGCCCAGGCGTTTGGCGTCACGCCAGACCTGATGACCCTGGCCAAGGGCTTGACCAATGGCGCCGTGCCCATGGGCGCGGTGATGGTCAGTGGCGCGGTGTACGACGCCTTCATGGCGGGCCCCGAGCAAGCCATCGAATTGATGCACGGCTACACCTATTCCGCTCATCCGTTGGCCTGTGCGGCAGGCCTGGCGACCCTCGCGGTGCATGAGGAGCTGGGGATCAACGCCCACGTCCAGCAGGTGGCGCCGCTATGGCAGCGCGCCGCGCTCGCGCTTCGTGAGCAGCAATGGGTGCAGGACGTGCGGGCCATCGGCCTGTTGTGTGCGGTCGAACTCAAATCCCGCGATCGTGCGCCGGGTGCTCGCGCCGGTGAAGTCGCCCAGCGGTGTTTCGAGGCCGGCCTGCTCGTGAGGGCTTCAGGGGAGAACATCGTGCTGTCGCCGCCACTGATCATCAGCGAAGCACAGATCACGCTGATCTTCGACACCTTGCAGCGCGTGCTCGATCAAGTCGCCTGAGGAGGCCCGATGAACCCTTTGGATTTCTACATCGACGGCGCTTGGGTCCGTCCTTTGGGCGGGGAAACCCTGGAGGTGATCGACCCGTCCACCGAACGCGCCATCGCTGCGATCAGCCTCGGTACCCGCGCCGATCTCGACCTCGGCGTCGCCGCGGCCCGGCATGCCTTCACGCTCTATTCGCAATGGTCCCGCGAGCAGCGCCTGGACCTGCTGGCCGCGATCATCGAGGGCTATCGCCAGCACAGCGAAGCGCTGGCGGAGTTGGTGCACCGGGAGATGGGCGCGCCGCTGTCACTGGCCCACAGCGCCCATGTGCCGGCGGGCCTCGGGCATCTGCAACGGGCCTTCGAGGTGCTGCGCGATTATGAGTTCGACCGAGCGCACGGCAGCACCCTGATCAGCCGCGAGGCGATTGGCGTCTGCGGGTTGATCACGCCCTGGAACTGGCCGCTCAATCAACTGACCTGCAAGATCGCGCCGGCGTTGGCGGCCGGTTGCACCCTGGTGCTCAAGCCCAGCGAGAAGGCGCCGCTGTCGGCAATGCTGCTCGCCGACATTCTTCACCAGGCCGGCGTGCCCAAGGGGGTGTTCAACCTGATCAATGGCGATGGCCCGACTCTCGGCGATGGCATCGCCCGCCACCCCGACATCGATATGGTTTCGTTCACCGGCTCGACCGGTGCGGGGATTGCGGTGGCCAAGGCGGCGGCAGATACCGTGAAACGGGTGTCCCAGGAATTGGGTGGCAAATCGGCCAACCTGATCCTCGCCGATGCTGATTTCGACGCCGCCGTGCGCCATGGTGTCAGCAGCTGTTTGCGCAACAGCGGCCAGTCGTGCAACGCGCCGACTCGTTTGTTGGTGCCACGGGCACAGCTAGCCTGGGCGATAGACATCGCCCGGTCTGTCGCGGCGCACAGCTGTTTCGACGACAGCCAGGCGTCCAGCGCCATGGGGCCGCTGGCGAATGGGGCACAGTTCGAGCGGGTCCAGGCGCTGATCGGCGCTGCCATAGAGCAAGGGGCACGGCTGGTCTGTGGCGGCGTCGGGCGTCCCGAGGGCGTGACACAGGGTTATTTCGTCAAGCCGACGGTGTTCGCCGATGTCCATCCGCACATGCCGATCGCCCGCGAGGAGGTGTTCGGGCCGGTGCTGGTGATCATTGCCTATGACACGGAGGAGGAGGCCATCGCGATCGCCAATGACAGCCCTTACGGCCTGTCGGGCTACGTCACGGCGGGCACCCTGGAGCGGGCCCGGGCAGTGGCACGGCGCTTGCGCACCGGCATGGTCCACCTCAATGGCAGCAAGGCCGACAACGGCGCGCCTTTTGGCGGCTACAAGCAGTCGGGCAATGGCCGCGAGTGGGGCGTGCACGGGCTGGAGGACTACCTTGAAGTGAAGTCGATGTTTGGCTATCAGCCGTGATTTTCTGCAGATAGTTATCGGTGAATGTGAGGGCCTCTTCGCGAGCAAGCCCGCTCCCACATTTTGAACTGCATTCCAAATGTGGGAGCGGGCTTGCTCGCGAAGGCGGCGGTTCAGACAACATAAACCTACGGGCTAAAGATACTTGTCAGTCACCGCCCCCTCCGAAGCACTGCACACCGTCTTCGCATACTTGGCCAACACCCCACGCTTGTACTTGGACTCAGGCCTCACCCAACGGCTCTTGCGCTCAGCCAGGTCTGCGTCGGACACATCAACGGTAATCTGCCGGGTTTCAGCATCAATGGTGATTCGGTCACCATCTTCGACCAACGCTATCGGCCCGCCCTCAAACGCCTCGGGCGTGATATGCCCCACCACGAAACCATGGGAGCCGCCGGAAAAGCGCCCATCGGTGATCAGCGCCACTTCCTTGCCCAGGCCTTTGCCCATCACCGCCGAGGTTGGCGAGAGCATTTCGCGCATGCCCGGCCCGCCCTTGGGCCCTTCGTAGCGAATCACGATCACATCGCCCACCTGCACTTCGCCGTTGAGGATGCCGGCCAGTGCGCCTTCCTCGCCGTGGTACACCCTGGCCGTGCCTTCGAAGCGCAGGCCCTCCTTGCCGGTGATCTTGGCCACGGCGCCGGTGGGCGAGAGGTTGCCGCGCAGGATCACCAGGTGCGAGTCCTTCTTGATCGGTTGATCGAAGGGCAGGATCACGTCCTGGCCGACGGGGTAGTCGGGCACATTTTCGAGGTTTTCGGCGAGGGTCTTGCCGGTCACGGTCAGCACGTCACCGTGCAGCATGCCGGCCGCCAGCATGCGCTTCATCAAGGGCTGGATGCCGCCGATGGCCACCAGCTCGCTCATCATGTATTTGCCGCTGGGGCGCAGGTCCGCCACCACCGGAGAGATCTTGCCCAGCTCGACGAAGTCGTCGAGGGTCAACTCGACGTCCACGGCATTGGCCATGGCCAGCAGGTGCAGCACGGCGTTGGTCGAGCCGGCGAGGGCGATCACCACGCGGATCGCGTTTTCGAAGGCCTTGCGGGTCATGATGTCCCGGGGCTTGAGGTCGAGCTTGAGCAGTTCCATGACTTGCTGGCCGGCGCGGTAACTGTCCGACGCCTTGTCGCTGCCCACCGCGTCCTGGGAACTGGAACCGGGCAGGCTCATGCCCAGCGCTTCGATGGCCGAGGCCATGGTGTTGGCGGTGTACATGCCGCCACAGGAACCGGGGCCGGGGATCGCCACTTCCTCGATCTGCTTGACCTGGATCTCGCTGATGTCACCGCGGGCGTGCTGGCCCACGGCTTCGAACACGGAAATGATGTCGGTGTGGCCGGCGCCGGGGCGAATGGTGCCGCCATAGACGAAAATCGACGGGCGATTGAGCCGCGCCATGCCGATCAGGCAGCCCGGCATGTTCTTGTCGCAACCGCCCACGGTCACCAGCCCGTCAAAGCCTTCGCAACCGACCACCACTTCGATGGAATCGGCAATCACCTCACGGGACACCAGTGAATATTTCATGCCTTCGGTGCCGTTGGCGATGCCGTCGGAAATGGTGATGGTGTTGAAGATCACGCCTTTGGCGCCGGCGGCATTCGCACCTTTTTCCGCTTCGATCGCGAGTTTGTCGATGTGCATGTTGCAGGGCGTGACCATGGCCCAGGTGGAGGCGATGCCGATTTGCGGTTTCTTGAAGTCTTCGTCGGTAAAGCCCACGGCACGCAGCATGGCGCGGGCGGGCGCGGCCTCGACACCGTCGATGACCTGGGAGGAATATTTGCGCAGATCGTCTTTATCGCTCATGGCTCTTTCCCCACATGTTCAACTGGTGACCACTGAGTATAGACACCCATCCACGGCAACCAACCCGCGCGGGCTGGCCTTGTCGTGATATTCTTGGCAACAACTTGGTTTGATCCATTCAGTTTTCCTGTCCTTGAGACGGGCGAGCAGAATCACTGTCGCTCAAGTAGCTGAAGCCAAAAAAGATAAGAAGTCAGTTCAGTAGGGACATATAACTGGGGTCGATGCATTCAATCGGCCTTGCGTGCCCACCCTCCAGACATCATGTGCGAGAACCCGCGGCAGACTTGCCTGAATGCCGTGAACAAGCGGCTCGCGATTGCAGATGGAGGGGCGGATGGCGTTTTATCATAGGTGCTACAGATGTTTAAGAAAGTGAACACGGCCCTGCTGGGGCTGGCCTTGTCGTTGGGGATGACGACAGCCCAGGCCGAAGAAGCCAGGAAAGTCGACGTGCTGCTGATTGGCGGCGGCATCATGAGTGCGACCCTGGGTGTGTGGCTCAACGAGCTGGAACCCGGCACTTCGATGGAAATGATCGAGCGCCTCGACGGCGTCGCCCTGGAAAGCTCCAACGGCTGGAACAACGCCGGTACCGGTCACTCGGCCCTGGCCGAGCTGAACTACACCCCGGAAGACGACAAGGGCAACGTGTCGATCCCGAAGGCCGTTGAAATCAACGAGGCGTTCCAGATCTCCCGGCAGTTCTGGGCCTGGCAGGTTCAGCAAGGCGTGCTGAAGAACCCGCGTTCGTTCATCAACTCCACACCGCACATGAGCTTCGTGTGGGGCGATGACAACATCAAGTTCCTGAAAAAGCGCTACGAAGCCCTGCAGGCGAGCCCGCTGTTCGCCGGCATGCAGTACTCCGAAGACCCGGCCGTGATCAAGAAGTGGGTCCCGCTGATGATGGAAGGGCGTGACCCGAACCAGAAAGTCGCGGCCACCTGGAGCCCGATCGGCACCGACGTGAACTTCGGCGAGATCACCCGCCAGTTCGTTGCGCACCTGCAAACCACGCCGAAATTCGACTTGAAGCTGTCCAGCGAAGTGCAGGACATCACCAGGAACGCCGACGGCAGCTGGCGCGTCAGCTACAAGAACCTGAAGGACGGCAGCAAGTCCGAAACCGACGCCAAGTTCGTGTTCATCGGCGCCGGCGGCGGTGCCCTGCACCTGCTGCAGAAGTCGGGCATTCCTGAAGCCAAGGAATACGCAGGCTTCCCGGTAGGCGGCTCGTTCCTGGTGACCGAGAACCCGGCCATCGCCGAGCAACACCTGGCCAAGGCCTACGGTAAAGCGTCGGTTGGCGCACCACCGATGTCGGTTCCGCACCTGGACACCCGCGTGCTGGATGGCAAGCGCGTGATCCTGTTTGGCCCATTCGCGACCTTCAGCACCAAGTTCCTGAAAGAAGGTTCGTACCTGGACCTGCTGACCACCACCACCACGCACAACGTGTGGCCGATGACCAAGGTTGGCATCAAGGAATACCCGCTGGTGGAGTACCTTGCCGGTCAGCTGATGCTGTCGGATGAAGACCGCCTCGACGCCCTGAAGGAGTACTTCCCGAACGCCAAGGCCGAAGACTGGCGCCTGTGGCAAGCCGGCCAGCGCGTGCAGATCATCAAGCGTGACGAAGCCGCCGGTGGCGTGCTGAAACTGGGCACCGAGATCGTTGCTTCGCAAGACGGCAGCATCGCCGGCTTGCTGGGCGCATCCCCAGGCGCTTCGACTGCCGCACCGATCATGCTGACCGTGCTGCAGAAAGTCTTCAAGGACAAGGTCGCGACCCCGGCCTGGCAGGAAAAACTGCACCAGATCGTACCGAGCTATGGCACCCAGCTCAACGCCAACCCGCAAAAGGTTGCCGAGGAATGGGCCTACACCGCCAAGGTGCTGGAACTGACTCCGCCACCGGCGATTGGCCAGGCCGTTGCTCCGGCTGTCGAGGCTGAGAAGGCCAAGGCACCGAAAGAGAATGCTGCGGCAGACATGGCGCTGTAACTGAGCGCCTGATCAGCAAGCCCACTGCGCCAGGGATGGCCGGTGGGCTTTTTTGTGCCTACTGTCCCCGGTTCTCCCGGTTCTCCCGGTTCTCCCGGTTCTCCTGTAGGAGCGAGCTTGCTCGCGAAGGTCGTCAACGATAACGCTCTAAACCTGACACACCGCAGCGTGCTCAGGTTTTTCGCGAGCAAGCTCGCTCCTACAGTTCATCAGTTCATCAGTTCCATCTGATCCGTATTTTCCAGCGCTTTCTGCCCCTGTTATGCATTCAGCCCAACCCCCACAATAACGGCAAGTTTCGCCGCCTTGGCCGCGGTGCACCGTATTTTCGAAATGTTGGAGGCTTTATGGGCAAGATGGCGTTTTTCCTCGGTGGTTTCCTGGTGTTGACCATTCTGATCGGCATCCTGGCGACGATTTCGCCGGTGTGAACTCCGTGGCGGCTACTTCACCGGGTCTTGATGCTTGATATCCCCACAGAAAATATCGACATTGCCATCCGTCGCTGCGGTTCGCACGACGACGTGATAGTCACCGGACAGCAAGACCGGCAAGGCCACGGGCACGCTTCTTGAGAACGTCCAGCCGCGAATCGGTTGGCGCTCGGTGTTGACCCTGTCATTCATGGCGTAGGCGACGGGCCCGGGTTGCTCGCAGCTGCCTTTATTGATGAAGCTGTAGAGGCGCAGGGGCAGGGCGGCGCCGCTTGGCACTCCGCTGATGAAGAAACTGAGTCCGGTTTGCTGGTCCCAGGCGGACAATGCGACATTGCCGATCTGGCCGGTGTTCTGCCGGGTGGCGACCAGGGTGACCGACACGCTCTGGTTTGGTGAACTTGTGCAGCCGAACAGGCTGGCGCAGACCATCAGCGCCGCCAGGGAATGTCTGAGTTTCATTGCAAAACTCCTTTTTCATGTGAACGAACCGGACTTCCAGCAGCGAACCCGCGAGGCGCTGCAGGATTATCGCCTGTCGCTGCCCCATGACCAGGCCATCGGCACGTTTGCCGTGGCCTATGCCAAGCAGAATGCCAAGGACTATGCCGCGCTACTGGCCGCGTACAGGTCCGGGCGGATCACCGCGCTCATGGAAGAAGATTGACCCGCGACCGTTGCACCTAGCGCCCGTGGGCGTTGTCTGCCAGTTGCGCGGTATCGACCCGGACGAAAATGGAATCGCCCACCGCGGTCAGCACGTCCCCGGCGAAGACTTCACAGATGACTCGCGTCTTGCGCCCGACTTCACCTTCCACCCGCGCCCGCAGGGTGAGCGGGATGCCCATGGGCGTCGGCTTGATGAACTTGATGCCGAGGTTGCCGGTGACGCAATTTATCCGCGGCAGGCTCGCGACTTCACGGTTTTCCGCGCGGTAGTGATAGGCCATGACCGCCCAGTTTGAATGGCAATCGACCAACATGGCGATCAGCCCGCCATAGACCAGGTCCGGCCAGCCGCAGTATTTGGCATCGGGCACGTGCTCGGCCATGACATGCACGCCGTCTTCATGCCAATAGCTCTTGACGTGCAGCCCGTGGGGATTGCTGCTGCCGCAGCCGTAGCACACGCCATCGGGCGCGGCGGTGTCTTGCAGGGAGGTATCGAGTTGGGACATGTCGTGTTATCCGAAAAATGAGCCAGACCTGATGGACGTTAACGCTCAATCATAATCGGTGAGGCCTGCGGGGGAAATGTTTTGAGGCACAACGCGCCTCTTTAGGAGCCGGCTTGCTGGCGATCGATGGTGGCCGTTATGCCGCCATCGCTGGCAAGCCAGCTCCTACAGGGTTTGTGGGGTAGTTGAATTTGTGGTGTGACACAGATCTGTAGGAGCCGGCTAGCTGACGATCGATGGTGGCCGTTATGCCGCCATCGCTGGCAAGCCAGCTCCTACAGGGATTTACGGGTGTGTGTTGAATTTGTGGTGTGACACAGATCTGTAGGAGCCGGCTTGCTGGCGATCGATGGTGGCCGTTATGCCAGCCATCGCTGCGATGCGGTGATCCGAGAAGGCAACTCCTAAATCCGTGCCAACGCCTGCGCCAGGTCTGCGCGCAGGTCTTCGACATCCTCCACCCCAACAGACAACCGCACCAGCGCATCGCCGATGCCCAGTTGCGCGCGGGTTTCCACGGGGATGGTGGCGTGGGTCATGATCGCCGGGTGCTCGATCAGGCTTTCCACCCCGCCCAGGCTTTCGGCCAGGGCGAAAATCTGCACGTTTTCCAGGAAGCGCCGGGAGCCGGCCAGGTCGGTGTTCAGGTCGACGGAGATCATCCCGCCGAAGCCGCGCATCTGCTGGCGCGCCAGTTCGTGCTGCGGGTGCGATGGCAGGCCCGGGTAGTAGACGTGGGCGACTTGCGGCTGGCGTTCCAGCCATTGCGCCAGTTCCAGTGCGTTGCTGCAGTGGCGTTCCATGCGTAGCGCCAGGGTCTTGACCCCGCGCAGGGTGAGGAAGGCGTCGAACGGCCCGGCGATGGCGCCCACCGCGTTCTGCAGGAAACCCAGGCGTTCGGCCAGCTCGGCGTTCTGCCCGACCACGGCGATGCCGCCGATCACGTCGGAGTGGCCGTTGAGGTACTTGGTGGTGGAGTGCAGCACGATGTCGAAGCCCAGTTCCAGTGGACGTTGGATCCACGGGCTGGCAAAGGTGTTGTCGGCCACGCAGATGATGCCCCGGTCGCGGCAGGTGCGGGCGATGGCGGCTAGGTCGGTGAGGCGCAGCAGCGGATTGCTCGGGGTCTCGACCATGACCATGCGCGTGTCGTCCTGCAGGGATGCTTCGAACGCCGCCAGGTCGGTCAGGTCGACAAAGCTGAAGCGGTGCCCGGCGCTGCGCTGGCGCACCTTGTCGAACAGGCGGAAGGTGCCGCCGTACAGGTCGTTGCCGGAGACGACGTGCGAGCCGGCGTCGAGCAGCTCCAGTACGGTGGAAATGGTCGCCAGGCCCGAGGCGAAGGCAAAGCCCCGGGTGCCGCCTTCGAGGTCGGCCACGCAGCGTTCCAGCGCCCAGCGCGTCGGGTTGTGCGAGCGCCCGTAGTCGAGGCCCTTGTGCACCCCGGGGCTCTGTTGCAGGTAGGTGGAGTTGGCGTAGATCGGCGGCATCAGCGCGCCGGTCGAAGGGTCCGGCGTCTGCCCGGCATGGATCACGCGGGTGGCGAAGCCCCGTGGCGGGGCATGTTCATCGTGCTGACTCATGGCAGGGATCTCCGCAAATGATTGAGCATGTCGGTTCGGGTAATCAGGCCGTGGAAACCCGAGGCATCCTGGATGATCGCCACCAGCCCACGACCCAGTTCCGCCTCCAGTTCCGCCAGTGAGGCGCCGGGGGAAAGGGTTTGCAATTTGTCGGTCATGGCGCTGGAGACGGTCTTGCGAAAGTGCTTAACGTCTTCATGCACGCCCAGCAGGATGTCGGACTCGTCGATCACCCCGACCAGTTGTTTGCCGTTGACCAGCACCGGCAGTTGCGACACATCCGCCAGGCGCATGCGCTGGAACGCGGTGAGCAGGGTGTCGTCGGGGCCAACGCTGATCACCCGGCCATCCTCGAAGCGCCGCGCGACCAGGTCGCGCAGGTCGCCGTAGGACTTGCGTTGCAGCAGGCCCTGATCGTTCATCCACTGGTCGTTGTACACCTTCGACAAGTAGCGCGTACCGGTGTCGCAGACAAAGCTGACCACCCGTTTCGGTTGGGTCTGCTCGCGGCAGTAGCGCAATGCCGCCGCCAGCAGGGTGCCGGTCGACGAACCGCCGAGAATGCCCTCGGCCTTCAGCAATTGGCGGGCATGATCGAAGCTTTCCTCGTCGCTGATCGAATAGGCGTGGCGCACGCTGGACAGGTCGCAAATCGACGGAATGAAGTCTTCGCCGATACCTTCCACCGCCCAGGAACCGGGGGTGGGGAGGGTGCCACTGCGGCTGTATTCGGCCATCACCGAACCGACCGGGTCGGCCAGGACCATTTCCAGATCCGGCTGCACGCGTTTGAAGAAGCGGGTCAGGCCGGTGAGGGTGCCCGCCGAACCGACACCGACGACGATCGCGTCCAGATCATGCTGGGTCTGCGCCCAGATCTCCGGCGCGGTGCTGCATTCGTGGGCCAGGGGGTTGGCCGGGTTGTTGAACTGGTCGGCGAAGAACGCATCGGGAATTTCCGCCGCCAGCCGCGCGGCGACGTCCTGGTAGTACTCCGCATGGCCCTTGCCGACATCGGAACGGGTGATGTGCACCTCGGCGCCCATGGCCTTGAGGTGCAAGACCTTCTCGGTGGACATCTTGTCCGGTACCACCAGCACCACCCGGTATCCCTTGGCGCGGCCGACCAGGGCGAGGCCGAGGCCGGTGTTGCCGGCCGTGGCTTCGACGATGGTGCCACCGGGTCGCAGGCGGCCATCGCGTTCGGCGGCATCGATCATCGCCAGGCCGATGCGGTCCTTGATCGAACCGCCGGGGTTCTGTGATTCGAGCTTGAGAAACAGCGTGCAGGGTCCGGTATCGAAACGGCTGACGCGTACCAGTGGCGTGTTACCGATCAGTTCGAGTACGGCAGGGCGGGAGTCGTTGGGCATGTCTTCACCTCGTTGCGCTAGCACCATGGATGGACAAAAAGACGGCGGCGAATCATCGCGCCAGTCGTGAAATTGTTGTGTCTGGACCATAGGCCGGGAACGCCACACTCGCAACCGTCCGGGAGAAAGTACCCCCGACATTGGGGAAGTTTTTTCAACGGGCACGCCCGCTAGCGAAACCTTTGGGGTATGGCCTCGGCAAACGGATAGAAGGCAAACCAGGGCTTGGCTTCGTCGATGACGCGCTGGAAGGATGGCCGTTGCGTCAGCCTGTCGAAATACCCGCTCAAGTGCGGGTGGCCGTCGGGGAAGGGTACCAGCGTGCTGGCATAGAACAGGGCCGGCGCGGCGGCACAGTCGGCCAGGCTGAAGTCCGGGCTGGCCACCCAGGTTCGCGAGGCCAGCTGGCGCTCGAGCATGCCGTACGCCGTGGCGAGCATGGCCCGTTCCCCGGTCAGGTCGCCGTTCGTCCCGTGCAGGCGGTCGGCGACTATCCGTTGCAACGGCCCCTGCACGTACTGGTCGAAAAAACGGTCCCACAGGCGCACTTGCAGCGCGGTATCGCAGTCGCCGGGCAGCAGGCAGTGTTGGGCCGAATAAGCCCGGTCCAGGTATTCGATGATCACACTCGACTCCGCCAACCCGTTCGGATGCGCGTCATCGCGGATGACCGGGAATTTGCACAGGGGCCATAACGCCGAGAGTTCCGCCCGGTCTTCCTCGCTGGAAAGATCGATGATTCGCCTCTCAAAGTCGATCCCATGCTCGTAAAGCGCGACCAGTACCTTGTGGCAGAACGACGAAAGCGGGTGGTAATAGAGTGTCAGGGGCATTCTTCAACTCCTCGTTCCAGCGACGGGATGCCAGGTGGCGAGGCGTCCCACGGATGATTGCAGTGGCTCGGAGATTAAGTCGCAGGCGCGGTCTTCGCTACCTTGAACCATGAACTAGACTCATGCCGTTGGTCGGGCAAGTCAAAGGTCAATTACTCAAGCAAGAGTGGGGGCTGGGTCATGGCAAAGGACAAGAAGGGCGCGCCCAAGGGGCGTTCCGCGCAAGACGAGAAGCTGAAGAACAAGGATTACCTTGAGCAGTTGCGCCTGTTGCACGTCGAAATGGTCAAGTTGCAGGAATGGGTGAAAGCCGAGGGCATCAAGATCTGCGTCGTGTTCGAGGGGCGCGACGGCGCCGGCAAGGGGGGCACGATCAAGGCCCTTACCGAGCGCGTGAGTCCGCGGGTGTTCCGGGTGGTGGCATTGCCTGCGCCCACCGATCGAGAGAAGAGCCAGATGTACGTGCAGCGCTACTTGCCGCACTTGCCCGCAGCGGGCGAAGTGGTGATCTTCGATCGCAGTTGGTACAACCGCGCGGGCGTCGAGCGGGTGATGGGCTTCTGCACCCAGGAGCAGGTGGACCTCTTCCTCAAATCGGTGTCCCACGTGGAGCGCGCGATTGTCGATTCGGGGGTCATCCTGCTCAAGTACTGGCTGGAAGTCAGCCCCGAGGAACAGACCCGTCGACTCGAAGCGCGCATCAAGGATGGTCGCAAGATCTGGAAGCTGACCCCCATGGACCTCAAGTCCTACAGCCGCTGGTTCGACTACTCGCGAGCGCGCGACGCCATGTTCGAGGCGAGCGACAGCGAGCATGCCCCCTGGCTCGTGGCCAACTCCAACGACAAGCGCCGGGCACGCCTGAACATCATCAGCGATCTGCTCAGCCGCATCCCCTATAAAGAAGTGGCGCGGGACAAGGTGGTATTGCCCAAGCGGCAGAAGCCGGGGGGCTATCGCGAGCCGGATTATCCGCTGAAGCGGATCGCCGAGAAGTACTGATGGTTACGCACCCGGGGGCCATTGTCCCATGAGCCAGCCAGACGCTTCCCCGCCCGCGGCGGAACCGGGCCGTATCGTGCGCCGTGACACCAGCGAAGACCAGGCTGGCTGGGGCCGCTGGTTCCCCGGACTGCGCACGCTGCGCGGCTACCACGTGGCGTGGTTGCGCCACGACCTGATGGCCGGGCTGGTACTGACCACGATGCTGGTGCCGGTGGGCATTGCCTATGCGGTCGCATCGGGGGTGCCGGGCATCTATGGCCTGTACGCCACCATCGTGCCACTGATCGCCTATGCGCTGTTCGGTCCCAGCCGGATCCTGGTGCTGGGGCCGGATTCCTCGCTGGCGGCCGTCATTCTCGCGGTGGTCCTGCCCCTGTCGGGCGGTGATCCCCAACGCGCAGTCGCCCTGGCGGGAATGATGGCCATCGTCTCGGGGGCCGTGTGCATCCTCGCCGGCATCGCGCGCCTGGGTTTCATCACCGAGTTGCTGTCCAAGCCGATTCGCTACGGCTACATGAACGGGATTGCGCTGACGGTGTTGATCAGCCAGTTACCGAAGTTCTTCGGTTTTTCCATTGATGCCGAGGGGCCGCTGCGAAACCTGTGGGCCATCGCGAGCGCGCTGAGCGAGGGCAAAACCAACTGGACCGCGTTCATGGTCGGTGCCGGCACCCTGGTGGTGATCCTGCTGCTCAAGGGCCACAAGCGCGTACCCGGGATCCTGATCGCGGTGGCCGGTGCGACGATCGCGGTGGATGTGCTGGACCTGGCGGCGCGGGCGGGGGTCAAGGTCCTCGGCCCGCTACCCCAGGGCCTGCCGTCGTTCGCCATTCCCTGGATCACCAGCGCCGATATCGTGCCGGTCCTGATCGGCGGTGGTGCCGTGGCCCTGGTGTCCTTCGCCGACACCAGCGTGCTCTCGCGGGTGTACGCGGCGCGCACCCGCACCTATGTCGACCCGAACCAGGAAATGGTCGGGTTGGGTATCGCCAACCTGGCCGCCGGACTGTTCCAGGGGTTTGCGATCAGCAGCAGTTCCTCCCGTACGCCCGTGGCCGAAGCCGCTGGCGCCAAGACCCAGTTGACCGGCGTCGTCGGCGCGGTAGCGGTTGCCTTGCTGCTGGTGGTGGCACCGAACCTGTTGCAGGACCTGCCAAACAGTGCCCTGGCTGCCGTGGTGATCGCCTCCGCCATCGGCCTGATCGAGATCACCGACCTGCGGCGCATTTATCGCATGCAGCGCTGGGAGTTCTGGCTGTCGATCGTCTGCACGGTGGGCGTGGCCGTGCTGGGGGCGATCGAGGGCATCGGCCTGGCCATCCTGATTGCGGTCATCGAATTCCTCTGGGATGGCTGGCGCCCATACTCTGCGGTACTGGGGCGCGCGCGAGGGGTCAGGGGCTTCCACGACATCAAGCGCTACCCGGACGCGCGGCTGATTCCCGGCCTGGTCATCTTTCGCTGGGATGCCTCGCTGTTTTTCGCCAACGCCGAACTGTTTCACGAGCGGGTACTGGACGCCGTGGCCGCATCGCCAACCCCCGTGCGCTGGCTGGTGCTGGCGGCGGAACCGGTCACCAGCGTCGACGTGACCAGCGCCGACATGTTGGCCGAGCTGGATGACACCTTGAAAGCGGCGGGCATCGAGTTGCGCCTGGCCGAGATGAAGGACCCGGTCAAGGACAAGCTCAAGCGCTTCGGGTTGTTCGAGCGGTTTGGCGAGTCGGCGTTTTATCCGACCTTGAACGCTGCCGTCAGCGCCTACCTCGCGAGCCATGCGGTGGAGTGGCCATACCCCGAGGAGGAGGCGCTGCCCGGACACCGATAATGGCCATTTCGATCTCCTTTTGGCCAACCCCGCGCTATGAACCGGCCGGGCGGTGGGCAAGAATCGGAACCGGAGGCGGGTGCGCACCCGCCTCCCCATCGATAAATACGAACCTGATCTTCCTTGCCCTTGGCGGTTTTGCCGGGCACTGCCGCGTACAGCACATAAAAACCATCGAGCTGACTTGGGGAATTGATCCATGGACACAATCAAACGCCTATTGGGTGCCACCGTTTGCGGGCTGACACTGCTGGCCAGTGCCGTACAAGCCGAGCAGCGCGAATTGCGGGTGTACAACTGGGCGGACTACATCCTGCCGTCCGTGCCCAAGGACTTCGCCGACAAGACCGGCATCAAGGTCACCTGGGACACCTTCGACACCAACGAATCCCTGGAGGCCAAGCTGCTGACCGGCAACTCCGGCTATGACCTGGTGGTGCCGTCGAACCAGTTCATCGAAACCCAGATCAAGGCCGGTGTGTTCCAGAAACTGGACAAGTCCAAGCTGCCCAACTGGAAGCACCAGGACCCGGCCCTGCTCAAGTTGCTGGACAAGAACGACCCCGGCAACCAGTACGGCGTGCCTTACATGTACGGCACTGTGTTGATCGGCTTCAACCCGGCCAAGGTCAAGGCCGCGCTGGGCGAGAATGCACCGGTGGACAGCTGGGACCTGGTGTTCAAGCCCGAGAACATGGAGAAGCTCAAGGCCTGTGGTGTCGCCATGCTCGACTCGCCTTCCGAGATACTGCCGTTGGCCCTGCATTACCTGGGGCTGGACCCGAACAGCCAGAACCCCGATGACTACGAAAAAGCCAAGGCGCTGATGCTGAAGATTCGCCCTTATGTCACCTACTTCAACTCCGCCAAGTACATGACCGATATCGCCAACGGTGATATCTGCGTGGCCATCGGCTACTCCGGCAGCTTCTACCAGTTCGGCAATCGCGCCAAGGAAGCGGGCAATGGGGTGGTGGTCGATTGGCGTTTGCCGAAGGAGGGCGCGCCGATCTGGTTCGACACCTTTGCCATTCCGAAAAGCGCGAAGAATGTCGAGGAAGCCCACGAATTCCTCAACACCTTGCTCGACCCGACAGTCATCGCACCGATCAGCGACTTCCTCGGTTACCCGAATGCCAACACGGACTCGTTGCCTCTGATCAACAAGGAAATCACCGGCAACCCGAACCTGACGCCGACACCTGAGGCGCTGAAAACCCTGTACGTCGTGCAGCCGTTGCCGCAGAAGCTGGAAAGGGTGCGGACCCGGGTCTGGACCTCCATCAAGTCGGATAAATAACCCTCGAACCCATCGGATCCTCCCTGTGTTGAGCCTGGTGTTCAGTGTCAGAACTCCGGGGTGTACTTCACGCTGAACATCAGGTTACGCGGTTCGCCGAAATTGTTGTTGCCGCTCAGCTGGTTGTACGCCGCGGTGTAGTAGTGCTTGTCGAACAGATTGTTGGCGTTCAGCGCCAGGCCGATCTCCGGCGTCAGCTGGTAGCCGGCGCGTGCGCTCCAGACGGTGTAACCCGGCACGTCGTAGGTGTGTTCATAGCCCAGGGTATGGCTTTGGGTGGTGAAGCCCAGGCCCGTGCTGACACGGTTCCAGTCGCCGCTGAACTGGTAATCGCTCCACACCCGCAGCATGTGCTTGGGTGTCCAGGTGCTGAAGACCTTGCCTTCGTTTTCCGGGTCGTCGAGGAACTTGGTGGTGTTGTAGGTATAACCGGCAAACAGCTGCAGGCCGGTGAGCACTTCGCCGCTGATTTCCGCGTCGAGCCCCTGGCTGCGCACTTTGCCCGCGGCAATCGAGCAGTACCAGCCGTCGCAGGCGAAGCCCGAGGCCAGGTCGTTGAGCGCTCGGTTCTCCTGGTCGTAACGGAACAGCGCCAGGGAGGTGTTGACCCGGCCGTCCATCAGCTCGCCCTTGAGGCCGACTTCGTAGTTGCTGCCGATCACCGGCTTGAGCATCTTGCCGCTGGCGTCGCGCAGTGCCTGGGGTTCGAACACGTCGGTGTAGCTGGCGTACACCGCCCATTCGCGGTTCAGGTCATAGATGATGCCGGCGTAGGGCGTGACTTCCCCGGTTTCGTTGGCGGTGCTTTCCGGGTCGGCGTTGACCACGTCGCTGAATGCGAGCTGGCTCCATGACTTGTAGCTGTAGTCGTACCAGCTGACCCGCGAGCCGAGCACCAGGGTCAGGGGTTCGATCGGCTTGACCCGCCAGCTGCCGTACAGGCCTTTTTGCCGAATGTCGTATTTGCTCGGCGTTGCCCGGCCGCCGGGGGTATTGAGTATCCCGTCGTAGCTGATTTCCGGGCGGTCGTGGTCGATGCCGAAGATGGTGTCGGTGCTGTTATTGAAGGTACGGGCGAACTTGTCGTCGGACGTGTACTTGGAGTAGTTACCGCCGATCATGACTTCGTGCTGCATGGCCAAGGCGTCGAAGTGGCCGATGAGGTTCATGTCCAGGCCGAGCTTGGTAGCGTCGAAATCGGTCACGAAGTCGGCGTACTGCACGCCGCTGCCGTCGGCTTCCAGGCCATCGCCGCTGCTTTGCAGCCGCTGGTTTTTCGACTTGTTGTTTTCCGTCATGCGCACGGCGCCGACCTTGAAGGCCCAGTCGTCGTTGAAGTGGTGTTCAAGATCGGTGTAGACGGTGGTGACATCGATGTCCGAATGGTTCCAGCGCGCGCCGGTGTAAGTGGAGCGCGACACATCGAGGGGGCTGCCGTCGGAATAGCGCGGCAGGCCGCGGATCATCGGGCGCGACTCGGCATCGGAGTAGCTGACTGCCAGGCCCAGGGTGGTGTCCTCGCGCAGGTCGAAGTCCAGCGAACCGTACAGCGAGTGGGTCTTGCTCCATTCGTAGTCGATGAACGAGTCACTCTGGTCTTCGTCGGCGACGAAACGCCCACGAATGGTGCCGGCCTGGTTCAAGGGCCCGCCGGCGTCCAGTTGCAGGCCGTAGTGATCCCAGGAACCGGCCTTTCCGGTAACCGTTACGGTAGGGGCGTATTGGCCGCGCTTGCGCACCAGGTTGATCGCGCCGCCGGGGCTGCCGGTGCCCTGCAGCAGGCCGGAGGCGCCGCGCAGCACTTCCATGCGATCGAAAAAGATCAGGTCCTGGGTGGCCCAGTTACCCAGCGCGTAGGTGTTGCGCGGGATCGGCACGCCGTCATATTGCCAGTCATCGATCTGGAAACCGCGGGAGGTCAGGATCATGCCCTTGCCCACGCCCTGGACGCCGACCAGGCCGGTGGTCTTGTTGGCGGCGTCCTTGAGGTCGGTGAGGTCCTGGTCGTCCATCTGTTTGCGGGTCATGACGGTGACCGACTGCGGGATTTCCTTGAGGGTGTGGGTGCCCTTGCCGATGGTCACCGCCCGGGCGGCGTAGGAGCCCGAGCCTTCGGTGGTGGCGTCGTTGCTGTTTTCGATGATATTGGTCGCGCCCAATTGCAGCGTAGCGCTGTCGGTGGCGGCTGGCTCGACGCTGAAGTTGCCCTGGGCGGTCACCCGCAATTGCAGGCCGCTGCCTGTCAACGCCCGCTGCATCGCTTCTTCAGCGGACATCTGGCCCTTCACCGCCGGTGCTTGCTTGCCCTGCACGAGCGCCGGCTCCAGCGAGATGATTTGTCCGCTCTGGCTGGCAATGGCATTGAGGGTACTGGCGAGCGGGCCGGCGGGCAGATTGAATGGCAGGGTTTGCGTCTGCGCCTGCACCTGTGACAGGCCAGGGCCTGCCAGGGTGGCCAGGGCAACGGCGACGGAAAGCGAGTGGGACCACGGGTTGAACACAGCATTCTCCTGAAGGTGTGAGTGTCAGGAGATAGGTGGGACGAGAAATGAAAACCGGACACGAATAAGAGTGATTTGCAAAAAAAATTATTCTTTGGCCGGTTTTGCGCGAATCAACGTCAGCCACGGACTGTAGTGATCGACCCGGATCGGCAGGGTTTCCGCCAGCGCCGCGAAGGTGCGCGCAGGGTCGTTGAGCGGGAACACGCCCTGGACCCGCAAGTTACGCACTTCAGGGGCCAGGCGAACAAAACCGCGACTGTAGGGGCGCAGCGCATCCACGACGTTTTCCAGGGGCTCGTCCAGCACATTGAGGCGCCCGCCGAGCCAGTCGGCGCGATAACGCTGATCGCCAGAAACCGGTTCGATGTGCCGCGCGTAGAGCAGGGCGGATTCTCCCTCCTGCAGGTCACGTCGGGTGCCATTGAGGAGCGTGGCTTGGACGGAGTGCTCCAGCACCACCACACGACTGGCGTCCTGCTCCTGGGCGACCAGGAAACGCGTACCCAACGCGCGCACCTCACCCTGGGCGGTGCGCACGCGCAACGGACGGTGCGGATCGGGCGCGACTTGAATCACCAGTTCGCCGTGGCGCAGGATGACCAGCCTTTGCTGGCCGTCGAATTGCAGGTCCACCGCGCTGTCGGCGTTGAGGCTCAGGCGGCTGCCGTCGGCCAGGTTGAAATCCTCGCGATGCCCCCGTCCAGTGGACAGGTCGGCGAACAGGCTGTCGCCCAGCGGGCTGCGCGCACCCAGCCACAAACCGCCACCGAGCAGGCCTAAACCTGCGATTACCCGCAGCGCATCACGCCGCGATGCCTGCGGTTGCAAGAGCACCTGGCGGGCATGCTCGGTGTGCCCCGGCAAGCGTCGATCCAGGGCGCGCAGGGTGTTGAAGGAACCGCCCAGGCGCTCCTGCAATCTGGCCCAGGCCTGGGCGTGCGCCGGGTCCTTGGCCAGCCAGGCATCGAAACGTGCCTGCAAGGCGGGCGTGGGGGTACCGGCGCGCAGGCGCACCATCCAGTCGATGGCCTGCTCGCTGACAGGGTCCAGGCGCTCTGTTTTCATGTCGCCATCTCGCTCAGGTAGCACTGGCGCAATGCCTGCTTCATATAGCGGCTGACCGTGCGCTCCGACAGGCCCAGCTTTTGGGCGATTGCCACATAGCTCATGCCGTCCAGCTGGCTGTAGAGGAAGGTGGCCTTGACCACCGTCGGCAGGCCATCCAGCGCCCGGTCGATGGCGACCAGGGCTTCGATCAGCTGCAGCTGTTCTTCGGGGGACGGGGCGAGCATCTCGGGCAGGGTGGACAGGCGTTCGAGATACGCCAACTCCAGCTTGCGCCGGCGATGCCGATCGAAAATGAGCCGTCGGGCGATGGTCGAGAGGTAGGCGCGGGGTTGTTCGATGCTGTCGGGATCGACCCGGGCCATCAGCATCTGGCAAAACGTATCGGCGGCAGTGTCCTCGGCGTCCGCATGATTGCGCAGCCGTCGCTGGATATGCTGCAGCAGCCAACGGTGATGATCGCTGAAAAAGTAGCTCAGCTTGCTGGTCGAAGGAGGTTGCACCGGTGGATTTTCCAGATGTTAGTGTGAATCGTTCTCAATACTACCTTTGAGCGACGAGCCACCGCAATCGGGACTTTCCGGGCAACCGCTGTGGGGGGACCGGTTTTACAGCTTCAGAGATTATTTATCGGCATTGGTCGTGCGGATCAGATTGTTGCGCAACGCCACGATCGCCTGCTGCATCTGTGCGAAATCGTCGGGATCGAGGCCCGTTTGCGGAAAGCCGTCTTCGGTCAGTTCGGTGCGTAGTTGGCGACCGGTCTCGGTCAGGCTGATGCGCACCTGGCGTTCATCTTCCGGGTCGCGCTGGCGCAGCAGGTAACCCATCGCCTCGAGCTTTTTCAGGATCGGGGTAAGGGTGTTGGATTCCAGGAACAGCTTTTCCCCGAGGCTGCCGACGGTCTGGTTGTCCTGTTCCCACAGCACCACCAGGGTGATGTATTGGGTGTAGGTCAGGCCGAGCCGTTCGAGCATCGGCTTGTAGGCCTTGCCGAACGCGAGGTTGGTGGAATAGACCGCAAAACACAGGAAGTCGGAGAGCTTGAGATCCAGGGCGGACGTCTTGTCGGTGCTTTTCATGGGGGGTCTCTTTGGGCAGGCTGCAGACTGAGACTGTACATCGTATGCGATGGTGTCGGAAGAGCACTAACCCTGCGGCCGCCTGGCCGGTCCCCCCGGGAACCGGCCGTGCCATGGGTTACGCGGTCTGGACGTTGATGGCGACGTCAATGTTGCCACGGGTGGCCTTGGAGTAGGGGCAGATCGCATCGGCATTGTGGGCCAGCTCGGTCGCGACTTCCTGTGACAGGCCCGGCACCCGCAGGGTCAGGCGGGCCTGGAGGAAGTAGGCGGCGCCGGTCTGGCCCAGGTCAACTTCGATGTCCACGGCCGTATCGGCCGGCAGGGTCACCTTCGCCTGTTGGGCGGCCAGGCCCACCGCTGCGATGTAGCAGGCCGACCAAGCCCCGGCGAACAGCTGCTCGGCTTTCGGGTGCGGTTGCACACCGGTCAGCACGTGCGCTGGAGTGGCGCTGCCGGGGGACGACAGTTCGATGTCGAGGTTGCCGTTATGGCCGCGCGAGGTGGTGCCGGCGCTGCTCAGGGTGGTGTGGGTCTTGCCGCTGGCCAGGACTTTTTCGATCTTGCTCATGATGATTTCCTCAGGTTTACCGATATGTTGTTCGCATACGCTTTGATCGCATGCGACATGAAATTAGACCGTAATAACGCTCAGGGCAACGTCGATATTGCCGCGTGTCGCCTTGGAGTAGGGGCAGATGGAATCGGCGATGTGCGCCAGTTCCGTCGCGACGTCCTGTGCCAGCCCCGGCACGCGCAGGGTCAGTCGGGCCTGAAGGAAATAGGCCGGACCAGTCTGGCCCAGGTCCACTTCGATGTCGACGGCCAGGTCCGCCGGCAGCGCGATGTTGCGCTCTGCAGCCACCAGGCCGACGGCGGCGGTGTAGCAGGCCGACCAGGCCCCGGCGAACAGTTGCTCGGCTCTCGGGTGCGGCTGGGTGGCGGCGAAAACATGGGCGGGCTGGGCAGCGCCTGGGGTAGACAGTTCGATGTCGAGGTTGCCGTTATGACCGCGCAAGGTGTTGCCGGCGTTGCTCAGGCTGGTGTGTGTCTTGCCGGTGGCCAGGACTTTTTCGATCTTGCTCATGGGGTGAATCCTCAAGGGGGCGGTCAGGTTCGATTAGTATCGTATACGTTTAGATCGCATCCGATGTAATCGATAGTCCTCCAGAAGCTGATTAGCGTCAAGGGGTATTTTCATCTCTGGACGACGAACGGTCTGATTCAATTCGCGTTCAATAAAAAGCCCCGGGCTGTTGAGGCCCGGGGCTTTTAACTATCGGTGCTCGACGGCGGGGTGATGATCAGCCCTGCGGCACTACCCGGGCTTCATTGCCGGTGCCTTCGATATAGACACTCTGGCCTTTGCTCAGAGCGGCATTGATCGGCTGGGTCACCGACACCAGCACGCCGCTTTTGGTGCGCACGATAATCTGCTGGGCTTGCTGCGGTTGATCATACTTTTTCTTCTCGGCGTAGTTGCCGCCCGCCGCACCGGCGAGGGCGCCGGCGACCATGGCTACATCGCGCCCGGTGCCCGAACCGATCAGGCTGCCGATACCCACGCCCGCGAGTCCGCCAAGAATGGCGCCGACGCCGCTGTCATGGTTGGTCTGCATCTGCGTCATGGTGATCTGCTCGATTTTCCCCGAGCGGATTTCCATCTCGCCGGCGCCACCACTTCCAGCATCGACGGCGGCGCAGGCGCAAAGCACAAGACTTACGAGGGTAATCGTCAGCCAGGAAGCGGTGTTTTTCATGTCGAACTCCATCACCAGGGGAAGCGGATCATGCAAACGCGTCAGCGCAGGTTAGACGAAGGAGACTAGCACAGGGCCCCGGCTTTACTGGCCGCCCAACCGCTGCACTTCCTGCTGCACAAAATCGGCGAACAGTCTGATCCGGATCGGGGTCAGCGTCCCAAAGGCGTGCAGCGAATGAATCGCCAGCGATGGCAGGGGGTGGTCGGCCAGCACTTGTACCAAGGCGCCTGAATCCAGGTCTTGTTGCACCGTGCATTTCATCAGGTAGGCCACGCCCATGCCGCCGAGCGCGGCGCCGCGCAGGCCAAACCCCGAGTCCAGGCCAATGCGACCGCGGGGGACCAGGGTTTCACCGTCGGCAAAGACGATCGGCAGGGTTCGGCCATTGAATTGATAGCGCACGAAGGGCATGGCACGCAGTGCCTCGATGGAGGTCGGGGTGCCCCATTCGCCGAGGAACACCGGGGAGGCGACCAGGGCCATGTCGAGCTGGGCCAGGGTACGGCTTTTCAAGTCGCTGTCGAGGAGGCTGCCGACGCGAAAAATCACGTCGTAGGCTTCGCGAATCACGTCCACATGGTGATCGAGCAAGGTCAGGTCCAGCTCCACATCCGGGTGGTCGCAGAGAAACACCGAGTGGATCCTCGGCAGCAACAGGCGTCCCAGGTCGCTGGGCATGCTCACCCGCAGGTGACCGCGGGCGCCGCCGGTGTGACGCAGCGCATCGGCGCTGTCGTCGATGGCGCGCAGCAGCGGCGCGACCCGCTCGAAAAATGCCTGGCCCTCGGGGGTCAGGCCGAGCATGCGCGTGGAGCGGCGAAACAGCTTGGCGTTGAGTTCGGTTTCCAGCCGGGCAATGCTTTTGGAGATGGCCGAGGGCGTGGTGGCGGCATTGCGCGCGGCGGCGCTGAACGAGCCGGCTTCTACCGCGCGGACGAAGGCGATCAGGCTGGCCGACTGGTTCAACAGGTTGGACATCTTGTGACTCCGCAGCACAACAGATGTGCCTGGTGCTGGACTGGTTGGCGGGGATGCGCGCGACATAATACTGCGCTCCTTCAACAAGTGGAGTCAGCAGATGCAACGTCTACAAGGTAAAAGGTCGCGGTGATCACCGGCGGCAACAGCGGCATTGGTCTGGCCGCGGCGTGTCTGTTCGCCAAAGAGGGGGCGCAGGTGATCATCACGGGGCGCCGCCAGGAGATACTCGATGAGGCGATACGCCAGATCGGCCATGGCGCCATCGGCATCAAGGGCGATGTCGCCAGCCTCGAACACCATGGCGAGGTGGCCGAACAGGTGCGGGCGCGCTTCGGTGCGCTGGATGTCTACGTGGCCAATGCCGGGGTCATCACCCTGACGCCATCGCAGCAGGTCACGCCGCAAGAATACGACGCGCAGTTCAACATCAACACCCGTGGCGTGTTCTTCGGGGTGCAGGCGATCACGCCGTTGCTGCGCGACGGTGGCAGCATCATTCTGACCAGCTCCCTGGCGGCGAGCAAAGTGCTCGACGGGCATGCGGTGTATGCCGGTTCCAAAGCGGCCATCGCGGCATTCGCGCGCAACTGGGCGCTGGAGCTGCGCGCGCGGCGCATCCGCGTCAACGTGTTGAGCCCAGGCCCGGTGGATACGGCGATCATTGGCAAACTGGGCGTCACCGAAGAACATCGCCCGGGGTTTGTGCAAATGATGGCGGACATGATTCCGGCAGGTCGCCTGGGCGAGGCCCATGAGCTGGCACAAGCGGCGCTGTACCTGGCGTCCAGCGACAGTGCATTCGTCAACGGCATCGAATTGCACGTGGACGGCGGCATGTCGCTGGTCTGACACAGGCCTCAGAATGTGCAGGAGGCATCGGAAAATACCACCCGGCCAAACTGTGCATTCGCATCCAGTGGCGTAATGGCCAGCAGGTGGTCCAGGCGAACCTCCTGCTGTCCATCAGCCGTTTCAAGGCGCAGAAACTCTTCCTTGTCGCTGGAGGTTCGCGTGGTCAACGCCGTGGCGACCAGGCGTGAGCCATCGTGCAACTCGATGTCCAGTCGATAACCGCGCAGGCAGGCGATCTCCAGATAGTCATGCAGATCGCAGTTCATGGGCCGGTAGGTGTTCATGTCGTTACTCCTGACAACCTTGCAGTTTGAGGATGAAGTACCCCTGTTTGTCGATTCACGCTCATTGTAGACATCACCTCGAAAATCACCCGATAAGAAAAACCGATACCCGCTTAAGGATTTCCCAGAGGCGGGGCAGGCCCGTGCGCCTTTAGAGTCACCCAGGGTTTGGCTGGCGGATGGCTGATGGGCCTGTCGCCGCTGCCACGCCAGTCGGAATTTCTATAAAAACAAGAAGGTGATAAGCATGAGTCACGACACGGTCGATATCAAAGCGTGGATCGACAACCGACCGGTTGCCGGGTACCAGTGGCTGATCATGAGCCTGTGTTTCTTCATTGTGCTGTTCGATGGTTTTGATGTCGCGGTGATGGGTTTCATCGCGCCTTCGCTGATCCAGGACTGGGGTCTTTCCAAGGCGGCCTTTGGCCCGGTGATGAGCGCCGGCATGGTCGGCCTGGCCATTGGCGCCTTGACAGCCGGCCCTTATGCCGACCGCCTGGGACGCAAGAAAGTGCTGTTGATTGCCGTGACGGGTTTCAGCGTGCTGAGCCTGGCCTGTGCCTTTGCGCGCAACCCCTACGAATTGGCAATCCTGCGGTTGCTGACCGGGGTCGCGCTGGGCGCCGCAATGCCCAATACCACCACGCTGCTTTCCGAATACCTGCCGGAGCGTAATCGCTCGCTGTTCATCACCCTCATGTTCACCGGTTTCAACATGGGTTCGGGGCTGGGCGGTTTTCTCGCGGCCTGGTTGATCCCGCACCACGGTTGGCAATCGGTATTGCTCGCTGGCGGCATCCTGCCGCTGGTGCTGCTGCCGTTCCTCTGGCTGCTGTTGCCCGAGTCGCCGCGTTTCCTCGCGGCACGGAATGCCCCGGCCAGTCAGATCGCCAAGGTGTTGAACAAGTTGGGCGGGCGTTTTTCGGCGGCCACGACATTCACCATCAGCGAGCCCCAGGTCCAGCATAAGGCGCCGGTGCGCATGTTGTTCAGCGAGGGTTACCGCTTCGGCACGCTGGCACTGTGGATGACCTACTTCATGGGGCTGCTGGTGATCTACCTGACCATGGGCTGGATGCCGACGCTGTTGCGCGAAGGTGGCCTGTCCATCGAACGCGCAGCGACCATCACCGGCCTGTTCCAGATCGGCGGCACGGTCGGCGCGATCCTGGTCGGTTGGGCCATGGACCGACGTAATCCCAACGCCGTCATTGCGACCTCCTATGCATTGGGCGGCGCGTTCATCTTGCTGCTGGGGGCTTTCAGCCTGGAGTCGAGCCTTTTGGCATTCGGCGTCGTCGCGGCAGGCTTCTGCATGAGCGGTGCGCAGACCGGTCTCAACGCCTTTGCGCCCGGTTACTACCCAACGGATTTCCGCGCCACGGGGGTGAGCTGGATGCTGGGCATCGGTCGTTTCGGCGCTATCTTCGGCTCTCTCATCGGTGGTGCGGTGCTCAGCCTCGGGTTGGGCCTGCCGCTGCTGTTCACCCTGTTGAGCGTGCCGGCCTTCATCGCCGCGCTGGCGATCCTGGCCAATGGTCATGCACGGCGTCGTGTCAGCCAGGCTGTTCTGGCGCAATAATTATCTTCGAACACAGGAACTCGTCATGGCACGCATCATCGGTGGTCTCGCCGTATCCCACACTCCTACCATCGGCTTCGCAGTCGATCACGACAAACAGCATGAGGCGGCCTGGGCGCCGATCTTCGAAGGCTTCGAACCGATCAAGGTATGGTTGAAGGAGCAACGGCCGGACGTGTTGTTCTACATCTTCAACGACCACGTGACGTCGTTTTTCTTCGACCATTACGGCGCGTTCTCCCTGGGCGTCGATGAGCGTTACGAGGTTGCTGACGAAGGTGGCAACCCACGTTCGTTGCCGGCGGTTGGCGGGCATGCGGCGCTGTCGCGGCACATTGGCCAGAGCCTGATGGCCGATGAATTCGACATGAGTTTCTTCCGCGACAAACCGCTGGATCATGGCTTCTTTTCGCCGATGTCGGCGCTATTGCCCTGCGAGCCTGAATGGCCGGTGGAAATCGTGCCGCTGCAGGTGGGCGTATTGCAATTCCCGATCCCCACCGCGTTTCGTTGCTACAAGCTGGGGCAGGCGCTGCGCCGGGCGATCGAAAGCTATCCCGAAGACTTGAAGGTGGCGATTGTCGCCACCGGCGGCGTGTCCCACCAGGTGCATGGCGAGCGTTGTGGTTTCAACAATCCGCAGTGGGACGAGCAGTTCATCGATCTGCTGGTCAACGACCCGGTGCGCCTGACCGAAATGACCCACGCCGAGTACGCCACCCTGGGCGGCATGGAAGGCTCGGAGGTGATCACCTGGCTGATCATGCGCGGCGCCTTGTCGGCCACGGTGAAGAACCTGCATCAGGACTACTACCTGCCGTCGATGACCGGCATCGCCACCCTGTTGCTGGAAAACCAGGACCGGCCGGTGCCCGCCGAGGTCAACGCGCGTCACTTGCAGCACATGCAGCACCAGTTGGCCGGCATCGAAAAGCTCGAGGGCACCTATCCGTTCACCCTGGAGCGCAGCGCCAAGGGCTATCGGCTGAACAAGTTCCTGCACCGCATGATCGAGCCGCAATGGCGCCAGCGTTTTCTCGACACGCCCGAGGCGCTGTTCGAGGAAGGCGGCTTGAGCGAAGAGGAACGCGAGCTGCTGCGCCGCCGTGACTGGCGCGGGTTGATCCAGTACGGGGCGATCTTCTTCGTGCTCGAAAAGCTCGCCGCGGTGCTCGGCATTCCCAACCTGCAGGTGTACGCCGCCATGCGCGGCCAGAGTCTGGACGAGTTCATGAAAACCCGCAATCAGCAGGTGCTGTACTCGGTGGCGGGCAAGGCCCCGCGCTGATCTGTAGGAGCGAG
The DNA here is from genome assembly GCF_035065025.1 of Pseudomonas sp. YuFO8. Classification (NCBI taxonomy): domain Bacteria; kingdom Pseudomonadati; phylum Pseudomonadota; class Gammaproteobacteria; order Pseudomonadales; family Pseudomonadaceae; genus Pseudomonas; species Pseudomonas sp. YuFO8. The sequence goes on from NZ_JAXDEQ010000044.1 coordinate 44,468, forward strand.
CTTGCTCGCGATGGCTGTGAGTCAGGCGACATCTCTATCAACGGGTCGGCCGTCTTCGCGAGCAAGCCCGCTCCCACATTTTGATCGGTGTCATGCACAAGATCTGTGTGCACTGGAGATCCCTTGTAGGAGCAAGCTTGCTCGCGAAAGCGGTGGGTCAGGCGACATCTCTATCAACGGGTCGGCCGTTATCGCGAGCAGGCTCACTCCCACATTTTGATCGGTGTCATGCACATGATCTGTGTGCACTGGAGATCCCTTGTAGGAGCAAGCTTGCTCGCGAAAGCGGTGGGTCAGGTGACATCTCTGTCAACGGGTCGGCCGTCTTCGCGAGCAGGCCCGCTCCCACATTTCGATCGGTGTCATGCACAAGATCTGTGTGCACTGGAGATCCCTTGTAGGAGCAAGCTTGCTCGCGAAAGCGGTGGGTCAGGCGACATCTCTGTCAACGGGTCGGCCGTTATCGCGAGCAGGCTCACTCCCACATTTTGATCGGTGTCATGCACAAGATCTGTGTTCGCTGCAGATCCCCTGTGGGACCGGGCTTGCTCGCGAAAGCGGTGGGTCAGGCGACATTTCTGTCAACGGGTCGGCCGTCTTCGCGAGCAAGCCCGCTCCCACATTTTGATCGGTGTCATGCACAAGATCTGTGTTCGCTGCAGATCCCCTGTGGGAGCGAGCCTGCTCGCGAAAGCGGTGTATGGTTCACACGGAAATCGCCGCCTGTTCGCGAATCACCCGGCGAATCATCTTCATCAGGGCTTGAGCCACTGGCGTGTGCAGGCATCCATGGCGATACGTCAGGCCGATCGCCCGGGTGGTCTGTTTCAATTCCACTGGCAGGATGCACAGCTCGCCGGAGGCGATTTCCTGTTCCAGTTGATGCGCGGACACCGCCGCGAGCATGTCCGAGCGCAGCAATAGGCCGCGGATGATCGCCATGTCGGCGCTTTCCACCACCGGCCGGGGCGGCGCGATGCCGAAACGGGCGAAACACTCGTCGAGCATCTGCCGGGCCGGCGATCCGGCGCGGGGCAGCACCCATCGGGCGCTGCCCAGCTCGTGGTGCAGGACGGTTTTCGCATAGAGCGGATGATCACGCCGGGCCAGCACCACCATGTCTTCGGTGAGCAACGCCTCGCCGGTCAGGTCGCTGGCGTAAGCCTCTGAACGCAAGGCGCCGAAAATGAAATCGACATCGCCGGCGCGCAACTCCGTCGCCAGCAGATCGAACGGGCTTTCATTGGTGATCACCTGGATAGCCGGGTGCTCGGCCACCAGGCGCACGATGGCCTCGGGCAGGATGCGCGTGCGGCCAAGGGGCAGGGCGCCGACCTGCACCACCCCTTGCAGGGTGCCGCGAAGGGCGGTGATGTCGGTCTCGATGTGGCGCAACTCGTTCAGTGCCCGGCGGATCGGGAAGAGGATTTCGTGGCTCGCGGGAGTGGGCTGCAAGCCCCGTGGCGTACGTTCGAAGAGCGGCTGGCCGCAGCCACTTTCCATGACCTTGATGGTCGAACTGATCGCCGGCTGACTCAGGCCGAGCAGGCTGGCGACCGTCTGCATATGGCGCGTTTCACAGAGTTTGATGAACACCTGCAGGCGTCGGGCCTGGAACAGGTAAAGCGGCTCGACCGCGCGTTTTTCCCCACCACCCAACAGCCGCGGCACGCTTTCCAGCTCGGCGAGTACGCGTCGTGCACGGGGCAGAAGGCGTTCGCCATCATCGGTCAAACGCATACCGTTGGCGTGGCGTTCGAACAGCGGCACGGCGAGGCGGGTTTCCAGCTCGGCAATCGATCGGGTCACCACCGATTGCGCTCGATACAGCGCCACAGAGGCCTTGGAAACGCTGCCGTGGTCGGCCACCCGGACGAAGGCGCGTACGTGCATGAGGCTGGGCAGTTCAGTGGATTCCATGGGGCTTTTGCTCGGAAGTTCGCTCTCTGCAGCGGACTATGCCGCCGCCCTGTACCAGTGGCAATAAATAAAACGCATACCTGCAACAGCGCAACGCATTACCCGCTGGAAGGTGCCGATGCGATGCTCTTTCGACACGCAGAAGGAGTATCCGCAATGATCGATTCACCGAAAAACGCACCGAAAAACGCGCTGGTGGTCAGCGCTCACTCTGCCGATTTCGTCTGGCGCGCCGGCGGCGCCATCGCCCTGCATGCGCAACAGGGCTACAACGTGCACATCGTCTGCCTGTCGTTCGGCGAGCGCGGCGAGTCCGCCAAGCTGTGGCGCAAGGGCGAGATGAGCGAAGACAAAGTCAAAAGCGCGCGCCGCGAAGAAGCCCAGGCCGCCGCCGATATCCTCGGTGCCAGCGTCGAGTTCTTCGACATCGGCGACTACCCGATGCGCGCGGACAAGGACACCCTGTTCCGACTCTCCGATGTAATTCGCCGGGTGCAACCGGAATTCGTCCTCAGTCACTCAAGCAAAGACCCCTACAACTACGATCACCCGCTGGCCATGAACCTGACCCAGGAGGCGCGCATCATCGCCCAGGCCGAAGGCTACAAGCCGGGCGAGAAAATCGTCGGCGCGCCACCGGTCTACAGCTTCGAACCGCACCAGCCCGAGCAATGCGAATGGCGCCCCGACGTGTTGCTGGATATCACCCAGGTCTGGGACAAGAAATACGCCGCCATCCAGTGCATGGCCGGCCAGGAACACCTGTGGGAGTACTACACCCGCGTCGCTCTGCAGCGCGGCGTGCAAGCCAAGCGCAATGTCGGAATCACCTCCAGCCGCGACATCATCTATGGCGAAGGCTATCAAAGCATTTTCCCGCGCGTGACGGAGAACCTGGCATGAGCGGGTTGATCGGAAAAACCGGCATCGTCGTGCGCAATATCGCCCGGGCCGAGCGCGCGCTGGTCGATGAGCTGCAACGCTACGGCGTCGCGACCATTCATGAAGCGCAGGGGCGCAAAGGCCTGCTGGCGTCTTCGATCAGCCCCATTCAGCGCGGCACCGTGATCAGCGGTTCGGCGGTGACGGTGCTGGTCGCGCCGGGCGATAACTGGATGTTCCATGTGGCGGTGGAGCAGTGCCGGCCAGGGGATATCCTGGTGGTTGCTCCCAGCTCGCCGTGCACCGACGGTTACTTCGGCGACCTGCTGGCGACCTCGCTCAAGGCCCACGGCGTGCGTGCCCTGGTGATCGATGCCGGGGTGCGCGACACCCACACCTTGCGCGAGATGGGCTTTGCGGTCTGGTCCCGCGCCATCAATGCCCAGGGCACGATCAAGGAGACCCTCGGCTCGGTCAACCTGCCGCTGGTGTGTGGCGGTCAGCTGGTCAACCCGGGGGATGTGGTGGTGGCCGATGACGATGGCGTGGTCATCGTGCGTCGCGCCGAAGTCGCGCAAGTGGTCGAGGCCAGCCGTGCCCGCGCCGACCTGGAAGAGCACAAGGCCCAGCGCCTGGCCAATGGCGAGCTGGGGCTGGACATCTACAACATGCGCGCACGCCTGGCGGAGAAGGGCCTGCGCTACGTCGACAGCCTCGACGAACTCGGAGACTGAGCATGGGCCAGATACGCATTCCTTGCCTGTTGATGCGCGGGGGGACGTCCAAGGGGGCTTATTTCCTCGCCGGCGACTTGCCCGAGCAGTCGGCGCTACGCGACCGCGCGCTGTTGGCGGCCATGGGTTCGCCGGATGCGCGGCAGATCGACGGCATCGGTGGCGGCGACTCGCTGACCAGCAAGGTGGCGATCATCCAGCCCTCGGCGCGCGATGATGCCGACGTGGATTACCTGTTCGCCCAGGTGCTGGTCGATGAGCCGCGCGTCGATTACGGGCAGAACTGCGGCAACATCCTCGCCGGCGTCGGGCCGTTCGCCATCGAGCGCGGGCTGGTGGCCGCCCGGAGTGATGTGACACCGGTGCGCATTTTCATGGAAAACACCGGACAGATCGCGGTGGCCCATGTGCCCACGCCCCATGGCGCCGTCAACTATAGCGGTGAAGCGCGGATCGACGGGGTGCCCGGTGGCGGCGCGCCGCTGATCGTCGAATTCGAGGATGTCGCCGGTTCCAGCTGCGGATCGTTATTGCCCACCGCCCACGTGGTCGATGTGTTCGACGGCATCGAGGTCACCTGCGTCGACAACGGCATGCCGGTGGTGCTGATCCGCGCCGCCGACCTCGGCCTGCGCGGCGATGAAAGCCCCGGGCAACTCGATGCCGACAGCGCGTTGAAGGCCCGGCTCGAATCGATCCGCTTGCAGGTCGGCCCGCGGATGAACCTGGGCGAGGTGGCCCAGCGCAACGTGCCGAAGATGTGCCTGATTGCGCCGCCACAGGCCGGCGGGGCACTGAGCACCCGCACCTTTATTCCCCATCGCTGCCACACCAGCATCGGCGTGTTCGGCGCGGTCAGCGTGGCGGTTGCCTGCCTGATCGAGGGCAGTGTGGCGGCGGGTATCGCCCGGGTCGACGAGGGCGAGGTGAAGCGCCTGCAGGTCGAGCATCCCACGGGGGAATTCAGCGTTGAGCTGCGACTGCAGGACGGAGTGTTGGTCGGGTGTGGCTTGATGCGCACGGCTCGCCTGCTGTTTGACGGCGTGGTGTGCGTGCCGGATACGCTGGCCTGGTCGTGATATAGACTCATCAGGAGGGCTATCTCGACAGGAGTGACACGCGTGGCAGGATTGCAATGGACTCGATGATCAACGCGGCAGCGCAGGCGCTGGCGGCGGGGGATCCGCTGGGTGCGCTGGACCGGGTGGCGCTGCGCGACGATGCGCCGGCGCTGGCGCTGCGCGGAATCGCCATGGCGCAACTGGGCGATCTGGCGCGGGCCAAGGCGCTGGTACGCCGGGCGGCGTGGGCGTTCGGGCCGCATGAGGCGTTGGCGCGGTCGCGCTGTGTGGTCGCCGAGGCCGAGATCGCACTGGCATCACGGGACCTCGGCTGGCCGGTCAAGGCCCTCGAGGCGGCGCGGCTCACTCTTGAGGCTCACGATGATCGGGTGAACGCGGCCCATGCGCGCTATCTGCAGATCCGCCGCCTGTTGCTGATCGGCCAGCTGGATCAGGCCCAGGAGCAACTTGCGCAGCTTGCCCCGGCCACCTTGCCACCGCCTTTGCGGGCCACCCATGAACTGGTGGCGGCGGGGATCGCCATGCGCCATCTCCAGGCCCAGGCGGCGCGGGCTGCCTTGGCCAGGGCAGAACTGGCCGCACAACAGGCGGGCATTCCCGCGCTGTCGGCGGAAGTCGAAAGCGCGCAGCACCTGCTCGACAGTCCCGCTGCACGCCTGATCAGTCACGGCACGGGGCGACCGGTGTTGCTCGACGAAGTGGAAGCGTTGCTGGCCTCGACCTCACTGGTGGTGGATGCCTGTCGAAACGTGGTACGTGGGTCGGGCATGTCGGTCGCTTTATCGAAGCGCCCGATCCTTTTCACCCTCGCACGAACACTGGCCGAAGCCTGGCCATCCGATGTGCCCAGGGAAGTCCTCATTGCCAAGGCGTTTCGCCTGAAACTCAGCGATGAATCCCATCGCGCCCGCTTGCGGGTCGAAATCGGCCGCTTGCGTGCCGCGCTCAAACCCCTGGCCGGTATCCATGCGACCCGTCGTGGTTTTATCCTGGTGGCGCAGGTTTCACCCGAGGTGGTGCTGCTCGCCCCACCGGTGGAAGACAAGTACGCCGCGGTGTTCGCCTTGCTGGGCGACGGCGAATCCTGGTCGAGTTCGGCCCTGGCCCTGGCGTTGGGCAGCAGCCAGCGCGCAGTGCAGCGCTCGCTCGAATCGCTGGCAGCCGAGGGCAAGGTGCAGTCGTTCGGACAGGGACGGGCCCGGCGCTGGCTGACCCCGCCGGTGCCCGGTTTCGCGACGACCTTGTTACTCCCGGTCCCGCTACCCGGTGGCTAGGATGATTCCACCTACCCCTTTGGAGGAACACCGAAATGAAACAGTCAGCCGCCGAAATCCTGCGTGAATATGGCCCCTTTGCCGATGTCGATGCCGTGCACGGCGTTACCTGGGACGGTGAGCAGGTGTGGTTTGCAACCACCGACAAGCTCCACGCCCTGGACCCCGACAGTGGCCACCTGCTGCGCTCGCTCGATGTCGCCGGCCATGCCGGCACGGCATTCGATGGCACGCACCTGTTTCAGATCGCCGAGGACCGCATCCAGAAAGTCGACCCGAGCACTGGCGAAATCCTCTCCACCATTCCGGCCCCCGGCGGTGGCAACGACTCGGGCCTGACCTGGGCCGAAGGCTCGCTGTGGGTGGGCCAGTACCGCGAACGGAAAATTCATCAGATCGACCCCGAAACCGGGAAAGTCCTGCGCACCCTGCAATCCAACCGATTTGTCACGGGTGTGACCTGGGTCGAGGGCGCCCTGTGGCACGGCACCTGGGAAGGCGAAGAGGGCGAATTGCGGCGCGTCGACTCGAGCACTGGCGAAGTGCTGGAAAGCCTCAGTCTGCCGGCCGGCATCGGCGTATCGGGGCTGGAGTCCGACGGAGGCGAGCGGTTTTTCTGTGGCGGTGGCAACAGCGGGCGGGTGAGGGTGGTGCGCCGGCCTTCATGATCTTTTGTGCGCGAACAGACCCGCTTGCTCCGGAGCTTCAACTGGCGTAAACAGAGCGCGCATTGATAGCTGTCGCGAGAGACGGTTATCAATGCGGCCATTCACATCTTGTTCAACACGACCAGGCGAGGCGAACGTTGGTAGAGCGACGTCAGTTCAGCGGTGCCATGAAGGGCAAGAACCTTCGTTACCTCAATGACCACGAAGGCCAGTCCGTTCGGGCCAGGGCCGGCTTCCTGCTGCTGGAACATTTTTCGCTGCCGGCCTTCACCCAGGCGCTCGACACCATCGTCACCGCCAACCTGCTGCGGCCCGAGCTGTTTTCGACGAAAACCTTCGGGCTGAGCGAAGGCGAAGTCATCAGCGACCTGGGCCTGGTGATTCGACCCGATGCGCGCCTTGACCCGGTCGAAATTCAATCGCTGGATCTGTTGGTTGTCTGCGGTGGCTACCGCACGGCGCTCAAGGCCGACGACGGGCTGACCGGCCTCTTGCAAGGCGCGGCCGAGCAGGGCGTGACGCTGGCCGGGATCTGGAATGGCGCCTGGTTTCTCGGCCAGGCCGGTTTGCTCGACGGCTATCGCTGCGCCATTCACCCGGAGCATCGTCCGGCGCTGGCGGAAATCGCCAGGCTCAGCCAGGTCACCAGCGAAGCCTACGTGGTGGATCGCGACCGCCTGACGGCGTCCAGCCCGACGGGTTCCTTCTACATGGCCCTGGAATGGATCAAGGGCTTGCATGACAAGGCGCTGACTGACGGTATCGAAGACATCCTGGCGTTTGAAGCGTCGCGCTACCGGCGCATCAAGCCCACCTTGAATGTCTCCGTCAGTGGTCCGTTGAGGGAGGTGGTCAACCTGATGGACGCCAACCTGGAAGAGCCGCTGGAGATGGAGGCGCTTTGTCTGTATGCCGGTCGGTCGCGCCGGCAGATCGAGCGCCTGTTCAAGGAGCAGTTGGGCACCACGCCCCAGCGCTACTACATGGATTTGCGCATCACCGAAGCGCGGCGATTGCTGCAGCACACCACGCTGACCATCGTGGAAGTCTCGGTGGCCTGCGGTTTCGTTTCACCCAGCCACTTCAGCAAGTGCTACAGCGCCTACTTCGGTTATCGGCCGTCCAGGGAAACCAGGCTGGTCAAATAACCGTTCGATGAAATGCCGCTCATTGCGCGCCAAACATCATCGTCCAGTAGACCCCCTGGTCACTGCGCGCATCCATCGCATAAGCCGCACCGACCTGAGTGAACATCGGGTTCATCAGGTTGGCGCAATGCCCGGGACTTGCCAGCCAACCGGCCATGGCCTTGTTCGGTGAGCCTTGGCCGGCTGCGATGTTTTCGCCGATCTGCCGCCCACGGAAACCGGCGGCTCGCGCGCGGTCGGCAGCGGTGTCGCCATCGGGGTCCCGGTGGGAGAAGTAATTACCGTAGGCCATGGCTTTGCTGTGCCCTTGCGCCGCCGCGCCGAGACTGGCGTTCCAGGCCAATGGCCGCGCGGCGGCGAAGCGCTGGCGCCCGCACAGGCGCGGTTTGGCACGGGCGGCATTGACCTGCGCGAGCAAGGTCTTGCCGACACTGCGCGGATCGCTCACCTGACTGTCCAGCACCGGCCGCGCCAGCACCACTTGCCACTCGCTACGACTGCGAGTGACGCCGATGTCGGCGTACTGGTTGTCCAGCAAGGCGGCGCAATGGTCACCCTGCAGCATCTCAAAGGCCTCGTCGGCATCCTGCGCACCCACCACGCGGATGGATCGCACCGTCACGGCCTGGTACCCGGAAGCTTTCAAGCGGTCACGCAAACCGCCGCCGTAGCCGATCGGCAAGGCCAGGCTTGACTTCAGGGCCAGCGGCGACAGGCGTTGGGCGGGACGCCGTGCGCAGTCTTCGGGGTGGGCTCGATAATCGTTGATGGCTTCCACCAGCTGACGCTCCGCACCGGCTTGGGCAGGGGTGGTGATCAGGGGCAGCGAGGTCAACAGGCACAGCGAAGTGAAGCGCAAGGCGAGGGCGGATGGGCGCATGGTGCGGACAGCTCTGATGAGATGACGACGATTGGGGGGAGGGAAAATGCCCGTCTAAGACTGGCGTGTTGGGACAAGGTTCAAGGGGGGAGGGGTTTTAATATGGGGGGACAGCCCTGAACATTGCGTGGACTTCCCTCTGTAGGAGCTGCCGAAGGCTGCGATCTTTTGATCTTGAAAATCAAAAGATCGCAGCCTTC
>NZ_JAXDEQ010000045.1:0-51593 GCF_035065025.1 Pseudomonas sp. YuFO8
CCACCGTGGCGCATTGACGCCTCGGCTGGGGCGAGTCCATCCAATTACAAGGGATGGGTTAGTAGCCGTTGGAGCCGTAATCGACCTGAAAGTCGAACCCGGTCAGGCGTTCCACACCGGTTTCCAGCCGCCCATCCGGCAACAACCGCAACCAGCGATACCCCGGCGCCTGCTCCCCGACCTTGAAGTCTTCGCTGCCCGGTTCGAACTGAATGCAGGTCGATGGCGAGGCGATCAGACGCACTCCGTTACTCAATTGATCGATTTCCTGATGCACATGCCCCCACAGCACGGCACGCACCTGTGGAAAACGATCCAGGACTTCAAAAAACGCTTCAGGATTGCGCAGACCGATCGGCTCCATCCACGCACAGCCGATCGATACCGGGTGATGGTGCAGGCACACCAGATGGTGCCGCTCTGGCGCTTCGCTCAAGGAACGGGCCAACAACTGCAACTGTTCATCCTGCAAATACCCCGGTACCGAGCCCGGCACGGCCGAATCGAGCAGGGTGACCCGCCAGTTGCCAACATCCACCACCGACTCCAGCAAGGCGCTCTGCACCGCGGCCTCGGCCATTATCCGCGGCTCGTCGTGATTGCCGGGAATCCAGCGCGCCGGCGCGTCGAGCTGTCGGGTCAACTCGCGAAACTGCTGGTATGACTCGAGCGTGCCGTCCTGTGACAAATCGCCGGTGGCCAGGATCAGATCGATCCGAGGCTGCTGCTCGCGTACCAAGTCGATGACTTTTTGCAGGCTGTCACGGGTATTCATGCCCAGCAGCATCCCGTCCGCTTCGGCGAACAGGTGACTGTCGGAGAGTTGCACCAGCAACGCCGGATCGGCGGTGGTCAAGTTGGATACGCTCGGCAAGGCGTTCTCCCAGGGCGTGATCGCGGGGTTGGAGGATGGCGCAATTATGCTGGGGGATGATCGAAAAGGGGAATCCGCGAACCTGACGCAGTTCACAAGAACGTCAACGGACCACTTCGTACTCGTGCCCCAACGCCAGGCAATGACTCAACCACTCGCCAAGAAACATGTTCAGCTGGGCCTTTTCGTCGGGCTGATGCATCGAGGCGTTCGGGTAAGGATAGATGCCGCGAAAGCGCCGCGCATGTTCGGCGCTGACCACTTCGGCCATGCACGCGTCGTGATAGACCTGCACTTCCAGTTGCGGCACCGGCAGCCAGGGCAGACTGTGCTCCTGGCGCACCTGCAGGGTCGTGGTGTAGGGACAGACCTGCAGCACCTCCAGCGCCAGCACGCCCAGCATCTGGTCGCCATGGGTCACGGCGATCCGCCGCGCCGCCGGCTCGCTGCGCATGTCCGGCAACAATCGCATCAGGCGCGCGTAGTTCGCCTCGCAGGATGCCTGTAGCCCCACGAGGTCCACCCGATAGCGATCGCGCAGCTTGTTTACGACCATAGCCCCCTCACTTCAACGCGGTTCAGTGCCAGCCATTGCAAGGCAATGATGCTGGCCGCGTTGGCAATACGTCCGTCGCGTACGGCTTGCAGGGCATCTTCGAACGCCCACACCGTGACGCGGATATCTTCAGCCTCTTCCTCCAGCCCATGCAGGCCGCCTACCCCACTACTATCGCAACGTCCCAGGTACAAATGCACGAATTCGTTGCTGCCGCCCGGCGATGGAAAATATTGGGTCATCGGCCACAGCGCCCCGATGACAAGCCCAGCTTCCTCCTGCGCTTCGCGGTGAGCAACTTCTTCCGGTTGCTCATCCTTGTCGATCAGACCAGCGACCAGTTCGATCAGCCATGGATTGTCGATCTTGCCCAGGGCGCCGACGCGAAACTGCTCGATCAGCACCACTTCGTCGCGTTGTGGGTCGTAGGGCAGCATGCACACCGCATCGTGGCGCACGAACAGTTCACGGCTGATTTCGCGGCTCATGCCGCCGGCGAACAGTTCGTGGCGCAAGTGCACGCGATCGAGCTTGTAGAAACCCTCGAAGCACTTTTCGCGCCGAACGATATCCACGGCGGTCGGAATGGCTTTGGCAAAATCAGTCATGACTATCCTCGTATCTGACACCGAGGCTCCAACCTCGACTTCGCGCCATCCTAACGCGCCCGTGAGGTTTGATGCAGCCCCTTTACCTTCATCGAGATGGACGGTGAGGGCGAAACCCACTCTAATTAGCTTAGTGGCGAACTGACTGCTCCGTTGACAGTCGAAGCGGGTAACTTTTCGCCTTTCCCTGTTTTATGAAGGACGCCCATGTCGCTTTTTAAAATTGCCTCCGTGGCCGCTCTCGCCCTGACCCTGGGCGCTTGCCAGAGCCTGTTCCAGCCCAACTATCGCGCGCCGCTGGAAACTACCCGCGACGCCACCGAGCAACTCAAGCCAGGCTGTACGGACCAGGACTGTCCGCTGGTGAACATCGATACCCTGCACTTCCCCGCCGAGCCTGAACTGGACGGCATCATCGAAAAACGCCTGCTGCAAATGACCCGCACCTCACCCGACGCCCCGGTGGCGCCGACGCTGGCGGCCTATCGCGAACAGTTTTTGCGCACCGCAGGTCCGCGCAACAGCATTTACCTGCAGGCCAAGGTACGTGAGCAGCATGACGGACTGGTGATCATCGAGTTGTCCAGCTACCTGGACACCGGCGGCGCCCATGGCACGCCGGGTCGGGGGTTCATCAACTACTCGCGTCAGCAGCATAAAGTGCTGACACTGTCGGACATGCTGGTGCCCGGGCAGGAAGAGGCGTTCTGGAAAGCCGCGCAGGTGGCGCATAACAGCTGGTTGATCAGCACCAAGCTCGATCAGGAACCGGAGTTCGTCAAGAGCTGGCCGTTCCAGAAAACCCAGAACGTGGCGCTGACCTACGGCGGGGTGATCCTCAAGTACGAAACAAGCAGCATCGCGCCTTACGCGCTGGGCCATGTCGAACTGAAGATCCCCTACCCTCGCCTGAATGGCATCATCAAGCCCGAGCTGTTTCCCGGCCGTAACTGAAGGCCCGGCCCAGCACCAGTTGCAGCAGCCCTGCCAGGATCAACGCCGGCAGGGTTGCGCCGATGTCCGGATACAGATTGGCCAGCAAGTGATAGGTGCTCACCCCGCCCAACCAGGCGAGCAGCGCCGGCCAGCGCAATGCGGCTGACGCCACTTGGCCACTGCGTTTGCGCAGGATGAAGTGATCCACCAGCACCACGCCGAACAGCGGCGCAAACACCGATCCGATCAACAGCAGGAAGTTCTGGTACTGGGCCAGTGGCGCCAGCAAGGCGATCAGGGTGCAGATCACGCCAATGGCCAGGGCCAGGTGCTCGACTTTCAGGCGCAACAGGATCCCGCTGGAAACGGCTGCCGAGTGAATGTCGGCAAAGGCGTTTTCCGACTCATCGAGCAGGATCAGCAGCAGCGGAATGCCCAGGCCCGCACCCGCCAATGCCAGCAGCAAGGCATTGACTTCACCGCTCGGCGCGAATGCCAGGGTGTAGGCCACGCCCAGGCTCATCAGCCAGAAATTACCGATGAAGAAGCCAATCGCCGTCCCGCCGAAGACATTCTTCGCACGCTTGCCGAAACGCGAATAGTCGGCAATCAGTGGCAGCCACGACAGCGGCATCGCGATAGCGATGTCGAAGCCCACCGCGAACGGCATCGAACCGTCACCGGCCTGCGCCCACAAGGCAGCCAGGTCGGCTTTGGCGAACAGGTTCCAGGTCAGCCAGATGCACGCTGCCAGCAACAGCCAGATGCCCCATTTACGCAGGATCTGGCGCACGAAGGTCAACGGACCGCTGACGGCCAACAGGGTCGCCAGTGCGCCGAAGAACAGGGTCCACAGCACTGGATTGGACAGTACGCTACCCTCGCTGAAGGCCTTGGCGCCCAACAGACTGGCGGCATCGCGCATGACGATGATCTCGAACGAGCCCCAACCGATCAGTTGCAGCAGGTTCAGCACCGCCGGCAGGCTGGCGCCTTTGCTGCCGAGGCTGAGTTTGAGCGCGGCCATGGATGACAGGCCGGTGTCGCTGCCGATCACGCCGACGGCAGCCAGCAGTAGAACGCCGACCAGCGTGCCGAGGAAAATCGCCAGCAGCGAGCCGGACAGGCCCAGGCCTGGCGCGAGCAGTGCGCCGGTCTGCAGGACCATCAGGCCGATGCCGAGGGAGAACCACAGGGAAAACAGATCGCGGCCGCCGAACACACGTTTGTCGGTCGGCACCGCGATGTCGGGGGAATAAGTACTCGGTTGAATGCTCAAGGGTGTTATCTCAGAGGGACATTTGTTGTTGTGTTGATCGCTATCGCCAGCAGGCTGGCTCCCACAGGGGACTTGTGAAACTCACAGATCCAATGTGGGAGCCAGCCTGCTGGCGATGGGGCCTGTGCAGGCCCCACCCTTTCAGGTCAGATCAAACTTTCTGATACAGCTGACTGCCTTCCTGCTTGAAGCGCTCAGCCTGTTCGGCCATGCCCTGGGCAACATCCACGTCGACCGCCTCGATCCGTTGGTTGGCCGCATACTCGCGGACTTCCTGGGTAATTTTCATCGAGCAGAATTTCGGCCCGCACATGGAGCAGAAGTGCGCGACCTTGGCCGAATCCTTCGGCAGCGTCTCATCGTGATACGAACGGGCGGTATCCGGATCAAGGCCCAGGTTGAACTGGTCTTCCCAACGGAATTCGAAACGCGCCTTGCTCAAGGCATTGTCGCGGATCTGTGCGCCCGGATGCCCCTTCGCCAGATCGGCGGCATGCGCGGCGATCTTGTAGGTGATGATCCCGGTCTTGACGTCATCCTTGTTTGGCAGGCCCAGGTGCTCCTTGGGCGTGACGTAGCAGAGCATGGCGCAACCGAACCAGCCGATCATCGCCGCGCCGATACCGGAAGTGATGTGGTCGTAGCCCGGCGCGATGTCGGTGGTCAGCGGGCCGAGGGTGTAGAACGGCGCCTCGTCGCAGCATTCCAGCTGCTTGTCCATGTTCTCCTTGATCAACTGCATCGGCACGTGGCCGGGACCTTCGATCATGCACTGCACGTCGTGCTTCCAGGCGATCTTGGTCAACTCGCCGAGGGTCTCCAGCTCGCCGAACTGCGCTTCGTCGTTGGCATCGGCAATCGAGCCAGGACGCAGGCCATCACCCAGCGAGAAGCTGACGTCGTAGGCCTTCATGATTTCGCAGATGTCTTCGAAATGGGTGTAGAGGAAGTTTTCCTTGTGGTGCGCCAGGCACCACTTGGCCATGATCGAACCGCCACGGGAGACGATGCCGGTCACGCGCTTGGCGGTCATTGGCACGTAGCGCAGCAACACGCCGGCATGGATGGTGAAGTAGTCGACGCCCTGCTCGGCCTGCTCGATCAGGGTGTCGCGGAACAGCTCCCAGGTCAGGTCTTCGGCGACGCCGCCGACTTTTTCCAGGGCCTGGTAGATCGGCACGGTACCGATCGGCACCGGCGAGTTGCGGATGATCCACTCGCGGGTTTCGTGAATGTGTTTGCCGGTGGACAGGTCCATGACCGTGTCCGAACCCCAGCGAATGCCCCAGGTCAGTTTCGCCACTTCTTCTTCGATGGACGAACCCAGGGCGCTGTTGCCGATGTTGCCGTTGATCTTCACCAGGAAGTTACGGCCGATGATCATCGGTTCCAGTTCGGTGTGGTTGATGTTGGCCGGAATGATCGCGCGGCCGCGGGCGATTTCGTCACGGACGAATTCCGGGGTGATGATTTTCGGCACGCTGGCGCCGAAGCTGTGGCCGGCGTGTTGCTGGTCCAGCAGGCCGGCGGCGCGGGCCACTTCAAGCTTCATGTTTTCGCGGATGGCGACGTATTCCATCTCGGCGGTGATGATGCCCTGGCGCGCGTAGTGCATCTGGCTGACGTTGGCACCCGGCTTGGCGCGACGCGGGTTGTTCACGTGGGCAAAACGCAGCTTGGTCAGCTCCGGGTCGGCGAGGCGTTCCTGGCCGAAGTTGGAGCTCAGGCCGCTCAGGCGCTCGGTGTCGCCGCGGGATTCGATCCAGGGCGAGCGCACATCGGCCAGGCCTTTGCGCACGTCGATGATGACGTTGGGGTCGGTGTACGGGCCGGATGTGTCATAGACCACGACCGGCGCGTTGACCTCGCCACCGAAGTCGGTTGGCGTCACGTCGAGGCTGATTTCGCGCATCGGCACGAGGATGTCCGGGCGAGTGCCCTGGACATAGATTTTTTGCGAGCGGGTAAACGGCTGCACCGATTGTTGATCGACCTTGGCCGAGTCACTCAGGTTGGTGGCGATTTTTGCTTTTGTAGTCATCACGGGCTCTCCAGACAGCATCCAGGCAGTGGAATTTTGTCGGAGCGAACCTGTAAACGAATGGACGCACGGGCGCTGAAAAACCAGCTGTGCTGTGCTCAGTGCTCGAGGGGTGTTCGATTGTCGAACAACATCCCGGACGAAGCACAAGAGGACTCGCCGGGTGACGAGAAATCTTGTTCCCTACGCAGGCGCTAACCTGATCAGGTTCAACGGGATCCGAAATTATTCGATCTCAGCCTCATAGCAAGGCACCCCGACAAGAACCCGGCCAGTCTAGACACAACTGGCAGAGAACGCCAACTCCGTTGCAAACACCGTGATGAATGGCGCAATTAGCGCGATCGCCAGGATTGTTGCCGCTCCAATGCACAACTACACTCGCTACGCCAAGCTGCGCATTGACGTTGCACAGGCAGCGCCTTAGCCTTGGCGCTCAAATTACTTGTGTAATATTTTTACTAGGGAACGCCTATGCTGCGCAAACTCTCACTGGCCCTTGCCGTGTCTTGTGCGTCCAATGGAATGGCCTGGGCAGCAGAAGCGCCCTTATCGACCAGGACCGATCTGGTCAGCGTCTACCAGGAAGCGGTGAACAACAACGCCGACCTCGCCGCTGCCATCGCCCAATATGGCGCCCAGAAGGAAGTCGTGCCCCAGGCCCGTGCCGGACTGCTGCCCAATCTGTCGGGCGGTGCCGATGTTGCCAACGTACGCACGGCGATCGATCAGCCGTCGGCCACGGCCAACCGTAATGCCCATTCGTACCAGGCGACCCTGGCGCAACCGCTGTTTCGCGCCGATCGCTGGTTCCAGTTCCAGGCCGCCAAGGACGTCAACGAACAGGCCGCATTGCAGCTTTCCGCGACCCAGCAGAACCTGATCCTGCAGACGGCCGACAGTTACTTCAACGTGTTGCGCAGCCAGGACAACCTGGCCTCGACCAAGGCCGAGGAAGCCGCGTTCAAGCGTCAGCTCGACCAGTCCAACGAACGCTTCGATGTCGGTCTCTCGGACAAGACCGACGTACTGAACTCGCAAGCCAGCTACGACACCGCACGCGCCAACCGCATCGTTGCCCAGCGCCAGGTGGATGATGCCTTCGAAGCCTTGGTCACCCTGACCAACCGTCAGTACAACTCGATCCAGGGCATCAGCCACAACCTGCCGATCCTGCCGCCCGCGCCGAACGACGCCAAGGCCTGGGTCGAAACGGCGGCCAGGCAGAACCTCAACCTGCTGGCCAGCAACTACGCCGTCAGCGCCGCCGAGCAAACCGTCAAGCAGCGCAAGTCCGGCCATGCGCCGACACTCGACGCCGTGGCGCAATACCAGAAAGGCGACAACGATGCACTGGGTTTCAGCAACCCGAGCGCCTTCGGCCAACCGTACAAGGGCGACGTCGAGCAGACCTCGGTTGGCCTGCAACTGAACATCCCGATCTACAGCGGTGGCCTGATCAATTCCCAGGTGCGCCAATCCTATGCGCAGCTGGACCAGACCGAGCAGCAACGCGAATCCCTGCGTCGACAAATCGTCGAAAACACCCGTGACCTGCACCGCGCGGTGAATACCGATGTCGAGCAGGTGCAGGCGCGCAAGCAATCGATCATCTCCAACCAGAGCGCGGTGGAAGCGACCGAAATCGGCTATCAGGTGGGCACGCGAAACATCGTCGACGTGCTGGATGCACAGCGCTCGCTCTACACGTCGGTGCGTGACTACAACAACACCCGCTACGACTACATCCTCGACAACCTGCGCTTGAAGCAGCAGGCCGGTACGTTGAACCCGGGGGACTTGCAGGATCTGGCACGCTGGCTCAATCCCAACTACAACCCGGACAAGGACTTCCTGCCGCCGGATCTGGCGAAGGCCGCGGCTGAGCAACTCAAGGCAAGGCCTTAAAAGCAAAAGATCGCAGCCTTCGGCAGCTCCTACATTGGAATGCATCCCCCTGTAGGAGCTGCCGCAGGCTGCGATCTTTTTGTTTCTAACGGTCGATCAACCGCCCCAACCCATCCAATAACCGCTGCAGCGCCCCCTGATTGGCGCGCATCACCTTCAACCCCGCTTCCGACATCCGCTGCGCATCGCGCGGCAATTCGAACAGGCGCTGCACCGCCACCGCCAGACCTTGCGCATCCTCAACCTCCTGCAACGCCCCGGCACTGCGCAACTGCGCTGCGATTTCAAGGAAGTTGAACAGATGAGGGCCGCTCAGCACTGGCTTGGAGAGTGCCGCCGGCTCAAGCAGGTTATGCCCGCCATTGGGCACCAGGCTACCGCCGACGAACGCGCTGTCAGCCAGGGCATAGAGAAACAGCAACTCGCCCATGGTGTCACCCAGCAGCACCGAAGTCTTTGCGGTTACGGGTTCGCCCGTGGAGCGACGGACTGTTTCGAAACCCTGCTGACGGCACAATTCGAAAACCGGGTTAAAGCGCTCAGGATGGCGCGGCACCAGAATCAGCAAGGCATCGGGATGGCTCGCGAGCAACTGGCGATGGGCTGCCAGGACCACCTCGTCTTCGCCATCGTGGGTACTGGCGGCAATCCACACCGGGCGTTCCTGCGCCTGCCATTGCCCGCGCAACTCGGCGGCACGCTGCAACAGTTGCGGGTCGATGGTCAGGTCGAACTTGATCGAGCCGGTGACTTCGACGGTTTCCCCCCGCGCGCCCAACTCACGAAAACGCTGGGCCTCGGCTTCGGTCTGCACCGCAAACAGGCTCATCTCGGCGAGCATCGGAGCGGTCAGTTTTCTGAAGCGACCATAGCCCCTGGCCGAACGCTCGGACAGCCGCGCATTGGCCAGCGCCACGGGAATCCCGCGCTTGGCGCATTGATGGATATGGTTGGGCCAGAGTTCGGTTTCCATGATCACCGCCAGTTTTGGCTGGACGCGATCAAGAAAACGCTTGGCGGCGCACGGCAAGTCGTACGGCAGATAGCAGTGCTGGATGCGCGGCTCGTTGGCGAACAACGCCTGGATGCGCTCCGAACCGGTGGGGGTCATGCAGGTCACGGTGATCGGCAGCTGTGGATAACGTTGCAGCAAGGCGCGAATCATCGGCGCGGCGGCAATGCTTTCGCCTACGGACACCGCGTGCACCCAGATTCCTCCGGGTTTCATCGTCGGCATCCCGTAGGAGAAACGCTCGCCGATGCGCTTGGCATAGGCCGGCGCCTTGCGCGAGCGCAGCCACAGCCGAATCGCCACCAATGGCAGCCCCAGGTAAAACAGCACGGTGTAGAGAGTTCTATTCATGGCGGCGGAGTTTATCGGTTTTTTCACCGATCGCCTGCAGATGCACGGCAAAACGTTCCGCCAACCAGCGAGCCGCCGGACCCAGCGGCTCATCGCGCCGCCAGACCAGTTCCACCACCAGGGCCGGCGGGGTCCATTCGCTGACCAGTTCGACCATCAAATCCTGATACGCCGGGTACTGAACTACGTGCCGTGGCAGCCAGGCCCAGCCAAGACCGCGCACCAACCATTCAGCCATCACATAAAAGCTGTCGGCCCGCCAGACCTGCGGGCTGGCCGGTTCGCTGCCGGGGTAGACGCTGGACTGCGTGGACATCAGCAACTGGCGATGCTGCGCCAGTTCCTGGCAGTTCACTTCAGCCTTTGCCGCCAATGGATGCCCGACGCCGCATACCGTGACCATCTCGACACTGCCCAGCACCCGCCGCTCCAGGGCTTCAGGAATTTGATCGTGGTAAAACAGCAAACCCAGATCGGCCCGACGCTCCACCAGTTTGCGCGCCACATCGCCTTGGGCAGCGCTGGTCAGCTGCACTTCAATGCTGGGAAATTTTTCCGCCAGGGCTTCGAAGCTTTCGATGATCGGCTGGTACGGCATCGCCTCATCCTGGGCCAGGCGCAGACGGGCCTCCTGGCCGCGCATCATCGCCAGCGCCCGGCCATTGAGACGCTCACACTGGCGCAGCACCTCCCGCGCCTCTTCCAGCAAGGCGTTGCCGGCCTCGGTGAGTTTCGGCTGGCGGCCGCTGCTGCGGTCGAACAGGCTCACGCCCAGGTCTTCCTCCAACAGCGCAATTGCACTACTGACCGCCGACTGGGCTTTGCGCTGGTCCCGTGCCACGGCAGAAAACGAGCGTTGCTCCGCCACGCCGACAAACAGGCGCAGTTGTTCAAGGTTCCATTGCATCGACAAACCCATCTTCAGAACAGATAGGTAATGACTTTACCGCATCTGGAGAATCTCTAGAATGCCGAACTCAACAAGCAACACTTCATACGAGGATTGACCCATGACCGCTTACTACTACCTGGCCATTGCCATCTGCGCCGAAGTGATTGCCACTGTTTCGATGAAAGCGGTCAAAGGCTTCAGCACCCCGCTGCCGCTGCTGCTGGTGATCGTCGGCTACGGCATCGCCTTCTGGATGCTGACCCTCGTGGTGCGCAGCGTACCGGTGGGCGTGGCATACGCGGTATGGGCCGGCATGGGCATCGTGATGGTCAGCGTCGCGGCGCTGTTTATCTACGGGCAGAAGCTGGATGTGCCGGCGATGCTGGGGATGGCGCTAATCGTCCTGGGTGTCGTGGTGATTCAGTTGTTCTCCAAAACCGCCGGACACTAAGACTCACGCACAATCCAATGTGGGAGCGGGCTTGCTCGCGAATGCGGTGTGTCATCCAGCGTTGAAGCCGACTGACACGACGCCTTCGCGAGCAAGCCCGCTCCCACAATTGATCACCAACAAATCCACGCTTCTTCGAGTCTGTATACTGCGCCCTCGTCTTGAACACTGAGGTCGCCGCATGCCATCCGTTATTTCCACCGACGTTCTCATTGTCGGCGCTGGTGTCGCCGGCCTCTGGCTGAATGCGCGCCTGCGCCGCCAGGGTTTTTCGACCGTGCTGGTGGAAAGCGCCAGCCTAGGCGGCGGGCAGAGCGTGAAGTCCCAGGGCATCATCCATGGCGGAGCCAAATATGCTCTGCATGGCGCACTGACCGGCGCCTCGGAAGCCATTGCCGACATGCCGCGGCGCTGGCGTGAAGCCCTCGCTGGCGACGGCGAACTGGACCTGTCGGGCGTGCGTCTGCTGTCCGAGGCCCACTATCTCTGGTCACCGGGGACCATTGCCGGCAACCTCACCAGCTTCTTCGCCAGCAAGGCCGTGCGCGGTCGCGTCGATCAGGTCAAGGGCGACCAATTGCCACCGGCCCTGCAAGACAAACGCTTCAAGGGCAAAGTCTATCGCCTCGCGGAACTGGTGATCGATGTACCGAGCCTGATCCAGCGCCTGGCAGACCTCGCGGGCGACGGCCTGCTCGCCGGCCAGAAGATCGAGCCGTTGCTCGAGGGTGGCGTGCTGGTCGGCCTGAAGGTGGATGAACGCGAGATCCGCGCCCAACGCATCGTATTGAGCGCCGGTGGCGGAACGGCGGCGTTGCTCGAAGCGCTGGGGTTGACCCAGCCCGCCATGCAACGTCGCCCGCTGCACATGATCATCGCCAAAGGCCCAAGCCTCAAACCGCTGTACGCCCATTGCCTGGGCGGCGGAACCAAGCCGCGCATTACCGTGACCACACACCCGGCGGCCGATGGCCAGTGGGTCTGGTACCTGGGCGGCGACATTGCCGAAGCCGAAGGCGTGGCCCGTGAACCCGCCGAACAGATCGCCACCGCGCAAAAAGAACTCGGCCAGTTGTTGCCATGGATCGACCTCAGCACGGTGCAATGGGCAACCCTGCGCGTGGACCGCGCGGAGCCATTGCAATCGGGGCTGACCCGCCCCGACAACGCCTTTGTGGCCGAGGAAGGTCGCCTGCTGGTGGGCTGGCCAACCAAACTGGCACTGGCGCCGGACTTCGCCGACCGGGTGATCGCCAGCCTCGCCCGCGATGGCATTCAACCGGGCCCCGCCAGCGCATTGCCGCCGCTGCCAAAACCGCCGATGGGCGTCCCGGCCTGGGAGCAACTGCTGCCATGAGCCAACCGACTTTGCACGACCTTCACCGCCCCTTGGGCAGCACTGGCCTGACAGTATCGCCACTAGGCCTGGGCACGGTAAAACTCGGCCGCGATCAAGGGGTGAAGTACCCCAACGGTTTCCAGATTCCCGATGATGACGAAGCGCGCATGCTGCTCAAACTCGCGCGTGATATGGGCATCAACCTGATCGACACCGCGCCGGCCTATGGTCGCAGCGAAGAGCGCCTCGGCCCGCTGCTGCGGGGTCAGCGTCAGGATTGGGTGATCGTCAGCAAGGTCGGCGAAGAGTTTGCCGACGGGCAGTCCCGCCATGATTTCAGCGCCGCCCACACCCGCCTCTCGGTGGAGCGCAGCCTGCAACGCCTTGAAACTGATTTTATCGACCTGGTGCTGGTGCACTCCGACGGCAACGACCTGGCGATCCTCAACGACTGCGAAGTCTACGCAACCCTTGCCGCACTCAAGGCCGAAGGCAAGATTCGCGGCTTCGGCTTTTCCGGCAAAACCGTCGAAGGCGGCTTGAAGGCGCTGGAGCAAGGTGATTGCGCCATGGTCACCTACAATCTGAACGAGCAAAGCGAAAAGGCCGTGATTGACTATGCTGCTGCTCACGGCAAAGCCATTCTGGTCAAGAAAGCCCTCGCCAGCGGTCATGTGTGCCTGAGCCCAGGCGTGGACCCTGTGCGCGCCAGTTTCGAGTTGTTGTTCGAACATCCCGGCGTGGCCAGTGCTATTGTCGGAACGATCAACCCGCTGCACCTCGCCCATAACGTGGCGACCGTTGCCCAGGTCCTACGTAGCCACTGATGCCGCCCCACGCGGCCTAAAGCAGGAGCCGACATGCCGCGTACGCTCATTAGAAAGAACCCGAGCAACTTCAAGACCCTGCCGTTATTCGTCGAAGCGACTCCCGAAGGCCTGAGTTATCAGAGCGTCGGGAGGCCGCTGAATTTCTCCCAGATCCTGCAACGTCGGCGCCCGGTGACCGTCGCCGATACGCAACGCTTTTCCCTGGAATTGGCCAACCTCGGGGTTTCGGTTCGCCTGACACTGCATTGGCAGAATCGCGATTACTGGGTACTGGTGCGCCAACGGCGGCAGGACCGCGGCGACGTGGTGCTCAAGCTGATTTCCGGCTACGTGCCGGCCCATGAGCTGAACCTGCCGTTGCACACGGCCATCCAGGAAATTGCCGAGGAATGCCTGCTGGAAACCCCGGAAGGCTGGCTCGGCGGACGCTTCAACGACACCTGGCTACCCGCGCCCTACTCCAGCGCCCTGCACTACCGCGAAGCCCTGCCGTTTCGCCTGTCGCCGCTGTCCGGCTCGGCACGTCCGGTACGTTGCGCCAACCTGCCATTGATCGAACGGCCACGGGCCTACGTGCACTTGCCGACCGCATCGCTGCAGTTGATCTACGACTTGCGCCTGGAGGTGCCCAAGGAAGCCAAGTCCCTGAGCCTGTTTCACGTCGACGAACGCCTGGAAGGCGATCAATTGGTCGCCCGCCTGGATCGCAAGCGTCCCGACCTGTACCTGATGCCTTTGCAGGATGGCCACCCCCTGGCCGAGCTCTACACCTTGAAAAAGGATCAATTGCACCCGGCGAGCACGCGTGGGCTGTACCTGGCCGAAAGTTTCGCCCGGCAGGAAGGCTGGCTGGTGAAAGATGAGCGGATTCGCTGGAAGGACTGGGTGCGGCAGCAGGGTTTGACGCCGCCGGGGAAGGCTTCGGGATTGGCGCGATTGCGTGGCAAGGCCAGGCAACTGCTGAAGAAGATTGTGCCGCGTAAAAAGGTCAACTCTTAAAAGCAAATGATCGCAGCCTGCGGCAGCTCCTACAGGGTCACGTGCCGCAAGTTGCGATTTTTTTTGGGTTTATTCGGACTTGCGGATCTTCTCGACAATGGCGGTCGTTGAGCTGTTTTCCACCAGCCCCAGCACTTTCACGGTCCCGCCGTAAGCGGTCACGATGTCCGCACCGACCACTTGGTCAATCCCGTAGTCCCCACCCTTGACCAGCACGTCCGGCTTGACCTCGCGCAGCAGGTTCTCCGGTGTGCCTTCAGCGAAACTGATCACCCAATCGACCGCGCCCAGACCTGCCAGCACCGCCATGCGCCGGTCGACACTGTTGATCGGACGGCCGGGCCCTTTCAGGCGGCTGACCGACGCATCGTCGTTGACCGCGACGATCAGGCGATCGCCTTGCGCCCGCGCCTGCTCCAGGTACGTCACGTGCCCGGCATGCAGGATGTCGAAGCAGCCGTTGGTGAAGACGATCTTCTCTTTATGCGCACGCGCATCATCGACTGCCAGCAACAGCTGCTCCAGGCCCAACACGCCGCGCTCGGAGCCTTCTTCACGCTGGATAGCCCGACGCAGTTCCGGCGCGCTGATGGCCGCCGTACCAAGCTTGCCGACCACGATGCCGGCCGCCAGATTGGCCAGGCCCACCGCGTGCGGCAGCTCTTCACCCGCAGCAATCGCCGCTGCCAGGGTGGAAATCACCGTATCGCCAGCACCGGTCACGTCGAACACTTCACGGGCGCGTGCCGGCAGGTGCAATGCCGGATGATCAGGCCGCAGCAGGGTCATGCCGTGCTCACCACGGGTCACCAGCAAGGCGCCAAGGTCCAGGTCGTGCATCAGCTGCGCGCCTTTGCTGACCAATTCGTGCTCATCGGCGCAACCACCGACGATGGTTTCGAATTCGCTGAGGTTCGGCGTGATCAGGCTCGCTCCGCGATAAATGGAGAAATCCTTGCCCTTGGGATCGGCCAGCACCGGAATGCCACGGGCGCGGGCGGCCTGGATCAACACCTGATGGTTTTTCAGTGCGCCCTTGCCGTAGTCGGACAGCACCAGCACCTTGATGCCTTCGAGCAGTTCGTCGACTTGCACGGACAACGCCAGGGAGTCGGTGGCGAACGGTTCTTCGAAGTCGATTCGCAGCAGTTGCTGGTGACGACTCATGACCCGCAGTTTGACGATGGTCGGCTGGTGCGCGATGCGCTGGAACAACGCGCGCACACCGGCCCCCTTGAGGCTATTGACCAGGCTGTCGGCGGCTTCATCGTCGCCGGTGACGCCGACCAGCGAGGCCGGCGCGCCAAGGGCGGCAATGTTCAACGCAACGTTGGCGGCACCGCCCGGGCGGTCCTCGATGTGTTCGACCTTGACTACCGGTACTGGCGCCTCAGGGGAAATCCGTGAGGTACCACCATGCCAGTAACGGTCGAGCATGACATCGCCGACCACCAAGACAGGGGCTTGATCGAATCGCGGCATGGACAACTTCATGGAGCAACCCACATACAAAATGAACAGGGGCGCGATATTAACACAGGGTGGGCACAGGCTTGTGTGACGGCTGCAACGGGATCTTGCGTCAAGGCTTTTTGATCAATTATTGAGCAAGAATCGCGCATGGATTCACTCGAGCGGCGCATTGCACGCCGGCTGAGCTTCAGGGTGAGCCAGGCTCACCCTGAAGTCGGTGTCAGGCGATGTCTTCGGCCGGCGTATCGAGCCCCATCGCATGCAGGCGCGAATAGTAGCCATTTTGCGCCAGCAATTGCGTGTGGGTGCCACGCTCGACGATTTCACCCTGATCCATCACCAGAATCAGGTCGGCCTTTTCGATAGTCGACAACCGGTGAGCGATGACCAGCGTGGTACGACCTTTCATGACTTGATCCAGGGCTGCCTGAATGTGCCGCTCGGACTCGGTATCGAGCGCCGAGGTGGCTTCGTCTAGAATCAGCAACGGGGCATTTTTCAGCAAGGCCCGGGCAATCGCCAGGCGCTGGCGCTGGCCGCCGGACAGCAGTACGCCGTTTTCCCCGACCTGGGTATCCAGGCCTTGCGGCATCTGCGCGATGAAGTCCATGGCATAGGCGTCCGCAGCAGCCTTTTCAATGTCTGCACGAGGTGCGCCAGCCAGGTCACCGTAGGCGATATTGTTGGCGATAGTGTCGTTGAACAGGGTCACATGTTGTGTGACTTGTGCTACGTGCCGACGCAGGTTGCGCAGGCGGTAGTCTTCGATTTCGACATCATCGAGCAGGATCTCGCCGACTTCATGATGGTAGAAGCGCGGTATCAGGCTGGCGAGTGTCGACTTGCCGCTGCCAGAGCGACCAACCAGTGCGATCATCTGCCCTGGCGCCGCAGTGAAGCTGATGTTCTTCAGCACTTCACGCTCTGTCCCGGGATAGGTAAAGCTCAGGTTGCGCACTTCCAGGTAGCCATTGACGCGGTCGCGCTCAACGGTACCGTGGTCGACTTCCGGCTCGACGTCCAGTTGCTCGAAAATGCTTTCGGCACCGGCGACACCTTTCTGAATGGTCGAACTGACTTCCGACAGCTGCCGGATCGGCTTGGGCAGCAGACCCGCCGCCGTGATGTAGGCCACCAGGTCACCGGCGGTGGCATCACCGCGCAGGAACAGCACCAGGAACATCAGCACGGCCATGGCGGTGTAGATCACCAACTGCAACATCGGCGTGTAGACCGCCCCGGTCTTGGTCATGCGCAGTTGCTTGTCGGTATTGCCCTGGCTGGCTTCGGCAAAGCGCCGCTCTTCATAGCTCTCGCCACCGAAGCTGCGCACCACGCGATAACCCTGGATGGTCTCGGACGCCACATGGGTCACATCGCCCATGGCCACCTGGATCTTCTTGCTCTGCTTGCGGAATTTCTTGCTGGTGTTACCCACCATGAGTGCAATCAGCGGCAGGATGGCCAGCATCACGATGGTCAGTTTCCAGTTCATCCACAGCAGGTAGGCAAACAGGAAGACCACGGTAAGGCCTTCGCGAATCACCACCTTGATTGCATCGGTAGCGGCACCGGTCACCATGGTCACGTTGAACGTGATGCGCGAGATCAGATGCCCGGAATTATGCGTATCGAAATAGCGGTTTGGCAGAACCAGCAACTTGTTGAACAACTCGACCCGCAGGTCATGCACCAGCCCCAGCGAAACCTTCGCCAGGTAATAGTTGCCAAGGAAGGAGCCCAGGCCTTGCCACGCCGCGATCAGGATGATCAGCAATGGCACGGCCATCAGCAGCTGCAAGTCCTTCAGATAAGGGACGTTGGGGAAGAGCACCGCTTCAGGATTGCTCAGGCCATCGACGAAATATTTGAGAATCCCCGCCAGCATCGGCTGTGTGGAGGCAAAGATCACGAAGCCCACGATACTCAGCAAGAAAAGGCCGAGATAAGGTTTTACATACCCCAATAGCCGAAAATAGATTTTCAGGCTGGAGTCCTGTCCCGCTTTGGGCGGTGCGTCACTCATCGTAGAGCTCACTGGTTAGGAAGAACGCGAAATTTTATCACAAGCGTCGGGATTGGCCCGCGCCCATACCAAAACACTGGCCAGGCCAATGGGTAACCAGCTGATAAACCATTCGGCCCTCGGTGTCCCGTTCAGGCTGGCGGCATCGAATTGCATCGCCAGGGTAGAGAACAACCAGATGCCGATAATTCCCTTGGCATAGAGCGTTTCCCGAACCTTCCAGGCCTCGCGCAGTACTGCGATCCAGGTCGCCACCCACAACAACAACCCTGGCAGGCCCAATTCGATGGCTACGTGGGTGAACAGGTTATGGGCGTGGTCAAAATGCTGCCCATCGGCGAACACATTGTAGTTACTGCCAAGGCCCAGGCCGCGCCATGGGTGTTCCGCGATCATTTGCAAACTGGCCATCAGGATCTGCGGGCGATAGGAAACACCGCGCGACAGGACCAGGGATTCGAAAAGCCAGAACGCCAGCATCGCGATGATCAATGCGAGCGCCGCGATGACGCAACTGCGCCGGTCACGGCACCAGATCGGCATGGCCAGTATCGTGAGGAACAGTGCCAAGGCAGCGCCGCGACTCTGGCTGAGCAGAACAAATACACCCAGAAGGCACAACGCAACGGCACAGACCACCTGCATCACGCCCGTACGCGGTGTCCAGAGTACCAGCCACACGGCTGCCAGGCCGATGACGTAGCCGCCCAGGATCGGATGGGACAATTCGCCCAGCCCTTCCACGCGTGAAACCCAGACGTTGCCATGCATTCCATAAAATTTGACGATCGCCACCAGCGCCGTGACAGCCAGCCCTATACCTCCCCATTGCATGACGCGGATCACGCGCTCGGGTCGGGCATTGGCGAAAACCGGAAAGAACAACAGGAACACCACGATGTACAGCACGCGCTTGGCTGCGCGATCAGGATCAGGCGTGTTCGACCATGAAAGACTGAGCAGTGACCAGATCACCAGCCCCAGCAACGGCAGGTAGATCCAGCGCTGTTCATGGAACAATTCCCGAAGCCGGGCCCGTGCGGACCAGCAGAGCATGATTGCAGGCAACCAGAGAAACACCACCAAGCCTTGCTGATAGAGCTTGTTGGTAGGCGCAATGGCGATGGCCAACAAAAACCACAAAAGACCTACTGTCATCCATGCTTGCGCCCAACGAGTTTCTTGCATCAAATTGCTCCTGTAAGCGTTCGCTCACCCAACCCGACATGGTTAAAGCTGAATTTTTTCGGCATCATTGCCCGCCATGGCGCCCCGTTCTTCCAACAAGGCTTTCTACGATGCAATGTTCCCGGCTCCCTCAAGCCACCCTGAATCAAATGATTGACGGCGCCAAAGTATTGGAGGCCGACAGTTACGGGCCAAAAGTCTACCTGTTGCAAGACGGGAATATCCTCAAACTGTTTCGTCGCAAGCGTATATTTTCATCCGCCTTGTTTCGGCCTTACTCGAAACGCTTCATCGACAATGCCGTCGAACTGCAGAAGCTCGGCGTGCCGACCTTGCAGGTCCTGCAGTATTACCGACTGCAGGCGCCCGGCATGACAGCCGTGCTGTACCAGCCGCTGCCAGGCCAGACCCTGCGCCAGATCGCCAGCAAGGACGGTTTCAACTGGCCGCAAGCCTTGCCTGAGCTGGCCGGACTGATACGTCGACTGCATCAATCGGGGATTTACTTCCGCTCACTGCACCTGGGCAACATTGTGATCACGCCCGACAATCAAATGGGCCTGATCGATGTGGCTGACATGCGTTTCCTGCGAGCCCCCTTGCCTCGGCATCTGATCAAACGCAACCTGCAACACTTCGCGCGCTATATTGCACGCGAGAACCTGAACGACACCTTTCCGATGCAAGCATTGGAGCAGGCAGTGCTGCCCTCATGAGAGTAGTGCACGGGCGGTCTGGCTGAAGCTCAGCCAGGCTTGATCCGGCCCTAATGCCTGGAACTGATCAGCGGCGACCGCTGCGGCAGAGACGCTGAACGCTCGCAAGATCGCGTCGCGCCAGGCGTTCACGTCATCAACCGGGGCGTACCAGCCACTATCGGCCAGCTGTTCGCGAAATACCGCCAGCTCACTGGACAGTACCGGAACCCCCGCCATGACCGCCTCCTGCATGATCAGCCCCAGACCTTCCTCCCGCGACGGGATCGCGACCCAGTCGAACGCACGATAAAGACGCGCCGCATCATCAAGATGGCCCGGCAGCAAGACTTGCCCATGCAGCCCCAGCTCATCAATACGAGCCTGCAGCGAGGCTCGGGTGCTGCCTTCCCCGACAATGACCAATCTCAGGTCGGGGCGCTCCCGCAATGCCGCCGCAAAAGCATCAAGCAGGCAGCCGAAGCCCTTTTCCGAAACCAGGCGCCCCACCGCTCCCAATACCGGCCCACCGTCCGCAGGCAAGCCCAATCGGGCCCGCGCCTCTTCCCGAGGAAGCAAAGCGCAACAGAAGGCGGCAGGCTCAAAGGCACTGCGCAAGGTCATGACCGGTATTTGCAAGTCACTGCTCAGTGAGGCTGCGAGGGTGTTCGACACTGCAGCCAAGGCCAGCTGGGAAGCCGGGAGCTGTTGAAAGAGCACTCGATCACCCGCATGCAGCCGAGTCGCCCCATGAAAGATGACCACGACGCGGATATGCGGCAAGGACTTGAGTATCGGTAACAGCGTGCGCGCTACGCCCAATCCGTCGAGCAACAACAGTCGTGCGTCGCTGTCCTGGAGGGCGCGGTGAAAGCGGGCTCGCATCCAGGGTTTGGTCAATCGCCAGAAATGCCGCCCTTTCAATCGGGCAGAAGACAATCCCCACTCGCGTATCTCACCGACGTCCACTCCGCATTCGGCGGCGTCTCCCTGGAGCAACCAGGTTTTCACCGGGGCCGAGGGCAAGGCTTGAGACAGTATCTGCTGATGCACCTTGTGGATCGAGGCAAACGGAGCACCACCTGCCCACATCACGTTGAGAATACTCATAGGGCAAGCAGCCAATACAAAAGGTTATGGGGATAAGCTGCGGTGTCGCTACTTGATGGACCAGCCAATGCAGACTCCCAACAACAAAAACAAAACGAACTTGACCTGTTCGCGCCGGCTGCGACGCGCCTTGCGCTGTCGCTCTACAGGCGTTTGCACGTGCAGGCCAAACCCGGTGTGCATGACTGCGTCCGCTTCAAGCGTCAGGGCAGTCAGGTTCAACTGTGCGTATCGCTGTGACAGCGCTTTCTCGCCAGCGTGCCCGGAAAAAGGCGCGCACAATCGATATTCCTTGACCCGTCGCAGGCCTGGGTTCAGCGAGAACCCCTGCCACTCCGGCTTGTCGGAAATCAATGGATGGCAAGCCACTCCACCGACGACTTCACGCGGCCCCAGATGAATGTAGGGGCTGTGAACCCGCAGATCATGAGTATAGCTACGCAACCATACTTGCAGGATTTCCGGGCGAGATTGGAGAACGGTCATGGAGTCCTCCACAAACCCTGGGCGGTAGAATTCCCAGTCATCCTCGCAATGGAAGATATAGCTCGTGCTGACGTGTTCGTACGCCAGGTCGATCGACGCCAGCTGACCCAGCTTGGGTCGATTGACGAAGACCGTACAGTGATCCTTCCAGTGGGCTGGAATCACCGCGTGTACCTCTGCGTCACCTGCATCCTCGGTGATGAACACTTCGCGGATGGGCGCCGTATTGAATCGATCGAAGCTCTCGAGGGTGGTCTTGAGCAGGTCCAGGCGACCACAGCTTGTGACCACCAGCGTGATGTCACTCTCGTGGGAAAAATGCACGGTTGTCTCAACAAAGTAGAAGTGGCCAGCAATATCAATGGCTGGCCAACGCTTGTCAAACACCCAAATTGAGTCGAATTCTTTCCAACAGACTCAACGGCGCGCGAGGGCGCAGTGCAGGCTCAAGTTCTTCGACGATACGTTGGCCGATGCGGGCAAAGCTGAATTGGTTGACCGCCAACTCCCGACCATTGCGAGCGATGCTCTGCGCCAGTTGCGGTTCGCTGCGCAGTCTGGCCAGTTTCTCCTGAAGCTGCGCAATGTCCTGGTAGAACACCACGTTGTGCATGTCCTGCAAGCCAAGCGCCTGGTTTTCCGCTGCGCCCTGATCATAAGCCAGCAAGACACAGCCACAGGCCATGGCCTCGAAATTCTTGATCATGAACTCGCCCATGCCGACGTCGGCACTGACGAAAAAGCGAATGCGGTTGAGCGTATCGCGGTACTCCTCGCCGGATTTGGTGCGAGTCACCACCAAAGGCTCGACGCGACCCAGTTCATCGAGCAAGGCCTTGCGACCGCTGTAGGCGACGCTGTTGGTACTGCCGACGAACGCCAGCTCGATATCCCGCTCGCGCCCCTGATCCGCAAGTTGCGTCTGGTCATAGCCCTTGGGCACGAACACCGCATCGAAACCCTCTGCACGCAGGCGCTCGGTGACAACGAAGCCGGAACTGATGACCCGCGCCCAGGGCAGGCGACGGTAGTGCGCGCTGAACTTGCCGGTGTACTTGCAAGGAATGTAGTTCTGGTAAGCATCGTGTTCGAGAATGACCAGGTTGGGAATCGTGCGGATAAATCCGACCTGGCGGATCTCCTGCTTGAAACGCAGGAAAAACACGATCCGGTCGTATCGGGACACATCGACTTCACGCCGGAAATAACTGCGCAGGTTGCGCTGTTCCTTGCTGCTCAACCACCGCAAGTCGCACTCGCAATGAGCCGCGACCCCGTCGTACAGACGGTCCAGAATGGCCCGCTGATCTTTCTGCACCAGAAATAGAACTTTCATCGTCTTCCTTGCCACAACAGGCAAATGGAGCAACACCTGAATCCGAACCTGCCGCCAGGCAGCCGACCTTCAGGCCCATGACACCTTACAAACGCCAAAACAGTTCCTGGCGTCGCACAGCCTTGCGAAAAAATTCATTATCGCCGTATGGCGAACCGCCCCGCCCCGCGAGCAACCGCTGCAAACCACGCCGCAGGCGACGCTTGAAGGGAGCCGGTGGCTGCAGGTCGTGCATCATTGCCAATGCCATGGCCTTGTCACGCTGCTGCGCCAGGGAAAGCTGCAGACACCAGGGATGCATCTGCTGGCCCGGATCGAACACAGGAGGAAGGGCAATACCGGCTCCGGTGTCACCCATGGGCCAGCGATCGTTGTCGTGCAGGTGATTGGCATACCCCAACAGCGTCGGCTGCCAATCAAGACCCTTTAGCGCTTCGAGCACCGCGGCCTGCGCGCAAATGTGATCGGGATGGGGGTCGAGGGTCGGGTGCGGCAACACGATCACCTCAGGCCGAGCCCGCAGCAGCAGGGCTTGCAGATCCGCCAGCAGGTTGTTCCAGGTGGGCGCGCCATCGACATCGCCCGGCAGGCCAAACGGGTTCAACTGACGAAACAACCGGGTGTCGTCCAAATCCGCTTCCCGCGAGCCTATCGGCTTGGCGGGCGATGCCTGCATGGCCGCCAGTTGCAGGCAGAAATAGCCCAACTGCACGCAATGGGCTTGCGGTACACCGGCCCAGCGCGGCACGGCGATGCTGTCCCAGGCGCGCAACCGGCCTTTGAGGCGCGCCGCCTCGACCTTGTCCATGCCCATGCGCTGATAATGTTCGGCTTCGATTTCACCGGCGGTGAGCGTCACGATCCAGGTCTCGTCCGCCTGGCTGTACAAACCGTAGGCCGCCAGCTCGGCATCATCGGCGTGCGGGGCGATGACCATCACCCGTTGCCGGCGAAAGTCCGGATGCTCGAATGCCCACAGGACCGGCTCGCCCACCAGCCGGCAGAAACGCCCGCGCAGACGCAACTCACCACGCGACAGCACCTGAGCCTGGCCACTGAGATTGAGGTAACGCAGGCCGTTCACACCCCGCTCGAAGGTCTGCCGGTCCGGGTTATCGCCACCCAACAACTCGACCATAGGATCGAAGAAGCGTCCCAGCCACGTGCTTTTTACCTTCAGGGCCAGCACCAGCGTCGCGTCGTCGACCAGCATGACACCCTCGTCCAGGCGCAGATGCTCCCCGTTCAGGTGCACCTTGGGCTGCGGAGTGTAGGGAGGAAAAGTGTATTGATAGTGGTCGTTCGGCGAATAGAACAGGTGATCGGCAAACCAGGCTTCGTGGACCACCCAGCCCACCACCGCCAGCACCAGCGGCAACCACCACGCCACCAGGATGCCGCAAAGGATCAACAGCACCAGTGCGACCAGCAGACCGATGCGTTTGTTGCGCCGGTGGCG
This sequence comes from Pseudomonas sp. YuFO8, assembly GCF_035065025.1. Taxonomy (NCBI): domain Bacteria; kingdom Pseudomonadati; phylum Pseudomonadota; class Gammaproteobacteria; order Pseudomonadales; family Pseudomonadaceae; genus Pseudomonas; species Pseudomonas sp. YuFO8. Next base: position 23,850 of record NZ_JAXDEQ010000045.1, read on the forward strand.
CTTGAGCAATTGCTGTTTGCGGTTCATGGGCTGACTCATACGGTGTAGACCGGCACAGGGTTGCACCAGCGATCCTTGTATTCCCGGTCGGCGCGGCCAAAGGAAAAGCGCAGGGGCTTGTCCAGTGCCCTGGCGTGCTCCCAGGCGCTTTGGGTGTTGAGAAAACTCAGCACGCTACCGGGGCTGAACTCGCGGGTTTCGGGGTCGACACCGCCATTGATGTATTCGACGCTGATCCACTGCGGCGTCTCGACGCGGTACACCAGTTGAATGGCAATGGGGGCATCGTTGAGGAAAATCACCGAACCGATCAGCAGCTCGCGCAACAACTCGATGACCTCGGCCATGCGCTCGGCACCGGTCGCCGGGAACCCCCAGCGGCGCTGGAACAGATCGCAATAGATCGCCCCCAGCTCCTGGCTGGAAAATTCGCTGACCGGTCGTACTACGCCGCCTGCCTCTTCCAGCAACCTGAGTTCGCGGCGCTGGTTGTAGCGAAACTTCTTCGACAACTCTTCGGGCGTGCGGGCCATGGCCAGTTGCTCGGCCTGCAGCCGGATGCCGGTGAAACGGTTTTCGTTGAGCGCCGACAGGTAACGCCCGCGATGGCGCAAAGGTGCCTGGGCATCGGCCGCAGCCGGCAGGATGATCTCGGCATTGCCAAGGTCGAACAGGCCCTTTTTGCCGTTACGCTTGAGCACGTCCTTGGACAAGGCGAGGTCGCGCCCCCAGGTCGGGATTGCGGCCTTGATTTCGCCGTCCTGCTCCCAGGCCAGGTATCGCACGGGGATACCGGCCAGCTGCGCCAGGCGCTCGACCACCAGTGGGTGAGTGGCGACGCTGCCGCCATAACGCTGCCAGGCCTGGGCATAGGTCGGGGCATCGGAGAGCGACCAGCCACGTTCGCGCCAGCCTTGAAATCGGTTGAGCATCAGCCCCTCTGTGCCAGTTCGGTAACGTGCGGCAAGTGCCAGAAAGCATCGCGCACCGCGCGGTCGGAGAAGCGTTCGCGCAGGCGCTCGAGCATCAGCTCGGCACACTGGCGACGTTGCTGCTCGTCCATTGCGGCCAGATGTTGCAGGCCTTGAGCCAGGTGCTCGGCATCGCCCAGCGGGAACAGGATGCCCACGCCTTCGACCACTTCCTTCGCGCCGCCACACGCCGTTGCAAGCAACGGCACGCCCGCCGCCATGGCTTCGAGCAGCACCATGCCGAAAGGTTCATGATCGGAGCTCAGGGCAAACACATCGAATGCCTTGAAATACCGTCGGGCCTCAGGGACCTGACCAAGGAACAGCACGCGGTTGCCAATCCCCAGCTCGCGCGCCTGGGCTTTCAGATCCTGCTCCAGTCGACCGCTACCGAGGATCACCAGCTGGCTGTTGGCCGGTAACCCGGGCAGCGCCTGGGCAAAACCGTCCAGCAAGGTGGCCTGGTCCTTGTCCGGATGCAGGCGCCCGACGTTGCCGACAATCCAGGCGTCCTCCGACAGGCCGAGGGTCTCGCGCGCCTCGCGAACCGATACCTGGCTTGCCTGCAAAGCCGGCACGTCGATCCGGTTGTACAGCGTCTGAATCCGTGCCGCCGGCCACTTCGGCAGGCATTGGCGCATGTCATCGCGCACCGCATCGGACACCCCGAGCAGGCTCAGGCGCTTGCGGAAAACCTGCGCGAAGAGTTTGCGTGTGCCGCGTTTGTAATCGTCAAACGCATGGTGCACGCCAATCACCGGCAACGAGGTGCCGAGCAAGGCGATGTAGATGGGCTTGAAGCGATGGGCAATGCAGAAACTGAAATTGCGCGAAGCGGCGATCTTGCGCAGATCGCCGATGGCGCCCAGCTTCAAGCCACGAATGGCCTTGGAGCTGTATTCCATGAACAACACTTCATCGGAGGCGCAACCGGCGGCAACCTCGGCATCGGCGACCCCGGTCAGGAACACCGTGGTCACCCGGTAACCGGTCCCCGCGAAGAGGCTGGCGTACTGCCGCGCGCAGTCCAGGAACGGCCCGTCATAGCCGTGGCAGAACTGCAGCACATGGCGTTCAGCCGAGCGTGTCATAGGTGTCCGCGCCCTCTTTGACCACCAGGATGTCTTCCATGATCAGATACTGTAGATCGGAACCGAAGAACATGTTCAGCGCGTCGGTCGGTGAGCAGATCATCGGCTCGCCACGACGGTTCAGCGAGGTGTTCAGCGACACACCATTGCCGGTGAGGACTTCCAGCGCCTTCATCATGTCGTAGTAGCGCGGGTTGTATTCGCGCTTGAGCACCTGGGCACGGGAAGTGCCGTCTTCGTGGACGACTTCCGGCACGCGGGTTTTCCACTCCTCAGCCACTTCGAAGGTGAAGGTCATGAACGGAGCCGGGTGATCGATCTTGATCATCTGCGGCGCCACGGTGTCGAGCATCGACGGGCAGAAAGGCCTCCAGCGCTCGCGGAACTTGATCTGGTGGTTGATGCGGTCGGCCACGCCGGGAATGCTCGGGCAACCGATGATCGAGCGACCACCCAGTGCACGCGGACCGAACTCCATGCGGCCCTGGAACCAGGCCACCGGGTTACCATCGACCATGATCCTGGCGATCTGGTCCGGCATGTTGTCGAGCTTGCGCCAGGTCGGCTTGTTCTCGTGACGGGCGCAGGCCGCGATCACGTCTTCGTTGCTGTACGACGGGCCGAGGTACACGTGTTCCATCTTCTCGACCGGGACGCCACGGGCGTGGGACACATAGGCTGCCGCGCCCACCGCGGTACCGGCGTCACCGGATGCAGGCTGGACGAACAGTTCCTTGACGTCGTCGCGGGCGATGATTTTCTGGTTCAGCTTGACGTTCAACGCACAGCCACCGGCGTAGGCCAGCTTGCCGGTTTCCTTGAGCACGTCGCCCAGGTAGTGGTCGATCATCTGCAGCGCAATTTTTTCGAACAGCGCCTGGATGCTCGCGGCGTAGTGGATGTACGGCTCGTCGGCGATGTCGCCTTCGCGCTTCGGACCCAGCCACTCGATCAGCTTCGGCGAGAAGTAGTAACCCTTGCCCTTCTCTTTGTAGCGACGCAGGCCGATGACGTTGGCATAGTCGGTGTTGATCACCAATTCGCCGTTTTCGAACGAGGCCAGGCGCGAGAAATCGTATTTGCTGGCGTCGCCGTACGGCGCCATGCCCATGACCTTGAACTCACCGTCGAGCATATCGAAACCGAGGAACTCGGTGATCGCGCCGTATAGGCCACCGAGGGAGTCCGGATCGAAGAATTCCTTGATCTTGTGGATCTTGCCGTTTTCGCCATAACCGAAGAAGGTCGTAGCGTACTCGCCCTTGCCGTCGATCCCGAGGATCGCGGTTTTCTCTTTGAAACCGGAGCAGTGGTAGGCACTGGAAGCGTGGGCCAGGTGGTGCTCGACCGGCTCGATCTTGATCTTCTTCGGGTCGAAGCCCAGTTGCTCCAGGCACCAGACGATCTTGTTGCGATAGCGTTTGTAGCGACGGTTGCCCATCAGGATCGCGTCGAGTGCACGATCCGGGGCGTACCAGTAACGCTTGGCGTACTGCCAGCGGGCCTTGCCGAACAGGCTGATCGGCGCGAATGGAATCGCTACCACGTCAACGTCGGAAGGCTTGATGCCGGCCTGTTCCAGGCAGAACTTCGCCGATTCGTAGGGCATGCGGTTCTTTGCATGTTTATCGCGTACGAAGCGCTCTTCTTCCGCCGCCGCGACCAGCTTGCCGTCGATGTACAGGGCTGCGGAAGGATCATGGCTAAGGGCGCCGGACAGGCCAAGAATCGTCAATGCCACAGGGGTCTAGCCTCTTTAGTCTGCGTGCAGGCGCAATGCGCCTCAATAATTAATGTGCCCTCGCAACGGGCGAGAGACAGCTAAAGGGCGGGATTATAGCTTAAAGATGCCGGGAATGACCCTACGGTTATCAGCCTCGGGCAGGCCGCCAGTAAATACGGATGTTGCCATCCGTGCCCTGCCGGTAAAGGGTGTAGGGCAAGACTACGGTATCCAGCGTGCCGGACAATGCCAGGTCCAGCAAAATGACTGGAACGAAGATACCCGTTGGATCGGGAGGCGCATTCAATACGCAAAAATCGTAGGCCAGGCCGCTGTAGACCCGTGGAATGGACTGACAATAAGTTTTTTGCCGCCGAAGCGCCTGGGCCGCGTCGGCATCGTCCTGCAAGACCGTCGAGACGGTCCCGCACCCTGTCAAAGCCAGTGAGATGACACCTGATGTGACTGCCTTTTTGATCGTCAAAGCTTGCCCTCCGTGAACGTCAGGCAAGCTAGCATCGTGGTCATTCAGGCCACAGTTCATGGCTTCCCAAGTTCCTGTAGGACGATGCTTAAGAAGTTGTCCCTTATCTTCGCTGGCTGTTCCGGCCCCTTCGCGAGCAAGCCCGCTCCCACATTTCGACCGCTTTCATCTATGTGAACGCGGTTGAAATGTGGGAGCGGGCTTGCTCGCGAAGAGATTCAGACTGCGCTGGAGATATCTTTCGGAAGACGCTGATCGATGACCTGATAAAGCGCACTACTCTCAGGCCAGTTGCGCATGAACCGCGCCCGATCCCGCGCATACGCCGGGGCGAAATTGGCGAGCGAGCCGTGCTGGCACATAGAATCCAGATCGATCAGCGCCCAGCGATCCTGCTGCCAGAACAGGTTGTGACCCTTGAAGTCGCCGTGGCTGATGCGCTCGGCAATCAATTCGGCAAACAGGTGATCCAGCGCCAGCAACTCGGCTTCAGGCGCATCACCACTCTCGATGTACGGTGCGAAACGCTCGATGATGTCCGGCCCCGACAGATGTTCGGTGATCAGATAGGCACGGCTGCGCAACCAGAGAAAACGCTTCTCCAGCACCGCCAGGGGCTTGGGCGTGGCGATGCCGAGAAATGCCAGGCGATTGCCTTCGCGCCAGGAGTGCCAGGCACGGCTCGGGCGCCAGAAGCGCTTGAGCCAGTGGGCGAAACCCTTGATGTTGTAGCGCTTGATCACCAGCGTTCGGCCATCCACCTCGACCTTGCCAACGCTCGCCGCGCCGCCGGTCTTGTACAGGTGCCCCTGATCCAGCAAGGCATCGGCCTGGGCCAGTACGGGCAGCATGGCCGTTTCTTCTTCGCGACGAATCGCCCGCAAGCCGAACGCTCCGCGCTGGACGCTGAACAGCGTGCATTCGCGACCGACCTTGATCAGGAAGTCCTTGAGGCGCCAGCTGCGAACCTTGTCGACCTGTTTCTGCAGCGCCTCCATGGGCAGGGCATGCTCGCCGTTGCTCAGCAGGTAGTACACCAGCAATTCTTCGGTGAACGGCTCCAGCGACTTGGGCAACTGGGCGAAAAACACCCCGAGATTTTCCAGGACCTTTTGCCGCGAGAGCGGCTGGCCTGGCGTTTCGCTGCAGATACCGGCGCCATCGATCAAATACAGTCGATTGCCCTGGCGCAGCAGGTTGTCCAGGTGCAGGTCTTCCTGCCACAAACCTTTGCGATGCATTTGACCGATTGCGCCCAAGGCTTGCGCCAAAACGGCTGACTGCTCATCGGCCAGCACCGGCAGGCCTTCCACCTGCTGCCAGGCATCCCCCAGGCTTTGGGCGCCCTCAAGGAATTCAAACAGCAGCCAGCCACCCTCGCCATCCTTCAGACCGTCAGCCAACAGCAGCGGCGTGGTCAGGCCCTGGGCGGCGAGCAGTCGTACACCGTCCAGCTCGCGCTGGAAATGCCGCGCCGCCTTGCTGCCAACCAGCAACTTGGCCAGCACGGGCCGACCGCGCCAGACACCCGCACCGACATAACGCTGCCCGGGCAAGACCCGCAACAGGGTCAGCAACTGTAGCTGCGCCGGCCCGGCAGCATCGGCCAGTGAAAGACTGAGCGGCAGGCTCGGGTGACGGCCAGCGCTTTTCAGTTCGGATAAACGCATCAGCGCTTCTCCTTATGGCTGCGCCGCGCGGTCAGGCGCGTCAGCCAGGTGTCGATCAACGAGCTGTCCTGGGGTTGATCCAGATAAGCGCCCAGCAGCACCCGCAATTGCCCTTCGCTCCACTCGGGCGCCCGACGCAGCAACGGCTCCAGGTCCTTTACGCGGTCGCGCAGCCCGAACAACAGGTGCCGGGTCTTTTCCAGGTCGATCAGCTGCGCCTGATACCCGTCGCCGGTGGCCCGCAGGAAAATATGCTTGGGGTAGAAGCAGCCATGCACCTGGCGCATGCCGTGCAGACGCTGCGCCAGGTGCCCGCAAGCTTGCAGAATGGCTACCTGCTGCGCCTCGCCGAGATCCGTCCAACGATGCAACAGCGAATCCAGATCATCCCAACCGTCGAGGGCACGCGTCAGGAGAATGGCCCGGGTTTCACCGTCCACCTTGCGCTCACCGAAGAACACCGCCTTGAGCGCCGGTATGCCGAGCTTTTCGTAACGGCTGATGTTGCGAAACTCCCGGGCAAAACTCGGCTCGCCAAACGGCGCATGCAAGGTATGCATCTGGTAGTTGCTCTGGCGCTTGAGGTAGTAGCCACGACCTTCCAGTTCCAGTCGAAACACGCTGCTCCAGCCACCCCGCAGGGTGTTGGGTTCGTCCACGGCATCGAGCTGCCGGGCCCAGAGCGCGTCGAACGTGCCGAGGCCGTGACGCTCAAGCAGCGCACGGTCTTCAGCGGCCAGAAAATCAGTCATTCGCGTCCCTCGAAAAATCTCACCACGTGCCGGATGCGTTTTTTATCGGCGGCATTGAGCCGGGTCCGTTGGCGGTATTGCAGGTAAAAGCGCAGGCGCTGGGTGGCCGACAGTTGATACTTGGCGACCTTGTCCAGGCAGGCCAGGTCCTTGGTGATTCGGTACTTGAGCCAGAAACCTCTCCAGAAATCACCGTTGGGGCAATCGATCAGGAACAGTCGGGCCTGATCATCGACCAGCAGGTTGCGCCACTTCAAATCGTTATGGGTAAAGTGATGCTCGTGCATCGTGCGGGTGTAATTGGCCAGTTGTCGGCTGATGCTGTCGACCCAGGCGCGGTCCGCCAGTTTCGCATCGTGCCGCTCGGCCAGGGCCGACAAATCTTCCGTATGTGGCAGTTCGCGGGTGATCATCGCCCCACGATCATAGGCTGCACCGCGACGCTCCAGCCCCCAGGCCACCACCTCGGCGGTGGGGATGCCCCACTTGGCAAAGCGCTTGAGGTTCTGCCACTCCATCTTCACCCGTGGCTTGCCCAGGTAGCGGCGCAAGCCCTTGCCTGCCCCCACGTAGCGCTTGACGTAATAGTTGACGCCATTGCGCTGGACGCGAATGACCTCCGACAGCGGATCGCGGGTCAGGCGCTCGCCCTGCAGCGCAAACACGGCATCAAGGCTGCCGAAGTCTTGTGCCAGATCGCGATAAGCAGGCTCCAGTCTCCAACCCGCCATCAGAGCGCGTCTCCGTACCGCTGTTTACGCTCGTAAAGCTTGTTGGCCTTGCCTTCGAGCCAGCTCAGCAGCCCCGCTTCTTCGCCCAGGATCTGGCGTAGCGGCCGCTGGAAATAACCCTTGAGGAAACGCAACTTGTCGCGCCGGGTCAGGCCGATGTCCAGGGCGGAAAAATACAGCGCCGCCAGATCCTTGTTACGCCAGCGCGAGGTGATCGTCGGACGGGTCTGGGCGCGGTGCAGGTCGATCACCGAGAGTTTGAAATCGTCTGCGGTCACCGGCTTGTCGGTGTGCAGCAGGAAGTGGCAGATGTAGCAGTCACGATGGTTGACCCCGGCGCGGTGCATCATGCCGGTCATGCGCGCCACTTCAGCGATCAGCGCGCGCTTGAGTTTTGGCTCCGGCGGCTGCTTGGACCAGTTGATGCTGAAATCTTCAAGGCTGACGGTCGGCGCCAGCTCTTCGGTGACGATGAACGAATGCTGGTCCGCCGGGTTGCTGCCTTTTTCGCCATAGGCGACGGCGGTCATGGTAGGCACGCCGACTTCCTGCAGGCGCTGGATGGCCTTCCACTCCTGGCCGGCACCCAATACCGGCAGCTTGGCGGTGAGCAGGTTCTTGAAGATCTCGCCCCAGCCGATGCCACGGTGGATCTTCACGAAAAACCCGTTGCCGTCCACCTCGGTGCGCAGGGTACGGCGAGCTTCGAGCTCACGGTACACCTCGCCCTGCAATCCCTCGACTTCGGCGAACGGGTCGCGTCCGGCCCAGAGGCTCTTGAACGGTTCAGCCAGCATCAACTTCATTTAAGCGTGCTCCGCCAGAATCACATCGGCCGCATGCTGCGGCATGCTGTAGAGGTCGGCCGTCTCGGCGAAGGCCACACCGTTGCGACTCCAGGCCGCCCTTGCTTGAGCGTCGTTCAACATGCCGGTCAGGTACTGGGCCAGCTGGGCTTGATCGAACGGCTCGTCCAGCACCAGGCCAGCGTCGGCCTCGGCGATGTAATGGGCGTACCCGCAGACCGCGCTCACCAGCACCGGCAGCCCGGCCACCAGCGCTTCGAGCAGCACGGTACCGGTGTTTTCGTTGTAGGCCGGGTGGATCAACAGATCGGCGCCCAACAGGAAACGCGGAATATCGCTGCGGCCCTTGAGGAACGTCACGTTGTCGCCGAGCCCCAGCGTGGCGCTCTGCATCTGGAATAACTTGGGGTCGTCCTGGCCAATTACAAACAGCCGGGTGCGCTTCTTCAGATCAGCGGGCAATGCCGCCAAGGCCTTGAGGCTGCGATCCACACCCTTGGTCTTGAACCCGGAGCCGATCTGCACCAGCAGCAAGTCATCGTCCTTGAGATTGAATTCAGCGCGGAACCCGGCGCGAATCTCGTCCGCATCCGCCGGCCGACGACGATCCTGTGCAATGCCTGGCGGCAGCAGGTGGAAGCGTTCCAGCGGCGTGCCGTAATGCTTGATGAACAGCGGTTGCTGGACCTCGGAAATCATCAGCACTTCGGTCTTCGCCTCTTTGGCGAACACCGCCCGCTCGTACTCGGCGAAGTGGCGGTAGCGGCCCCAACGTCGGTACAGCGAGTTGCGCAGGTTCTGCGCCTTGTCTTCGAAGCAGCCGTCGGCGGCGTAGTAGACATCCAGGCCCGGCATCTTGTTGAAGCCGATCAAGCGGTCCACCGGACGCTTGGCCAGGTCCGCTTCCATCCACTCGCTGAGCTTTTCGTTGCGTCGATGGTTGAAGAAGGCCTTGACCGGCGCCACCAGCACTTCGAAACCCGGCGGCACCTCACCTTCCCAGATCAGCGTGTAGACGCGGATCTGATGGCCGCGCTTCTGGCACTCCAGGGCGATGCGCATGAAATCGCGCTGCAGGCCACCAAAGGGAAAATACTTGTACAGGACAAATGCCAATTGCATCAGCGCAGCTCCTCAGCCAGTAATAACGTGCTCAGTCGGCTCGCGACACGCTCGGGATTCAGACGCGTGAAGCACAATGGCCACTCGCGTTTCAGGTCAAACTGACGGGCATCTTCGGCCGTCGGTTGATAGGTGCATTTCTTTTGCAGGCACGGCGCGCAGGGGAAGTCGCTGGCCAGGTGTATCTGCGACTTGCCGTAGGCCCCGGTCAGGCCCGGATTGGTCGGGCCGAACAGCGACAGCGTCGGCACATCCAGTGCCGCGGCCAGATGACCGAGACCGGTGTCCACCGCCACGCAGGCTTGCGCGCCAGCCAGGACTTTACCGACCCCGGCCAGATTCAACTTGGGCAATACCTCGGCGTGTTTGAAGCCGGCGGCGATGCGCTCGGCGCGGGCCTTCTCCGCCGCGTTGCCCCACGGCAGTTTCACGCCCACCCCGAGATATCCGACCCGTTCGGTCAGCTCGCGCCAGTAGGCTTCGGGCCAGTGCTTGGTGTCCCAGGTGGTGCCGTGCAGGAACACCACATACGGATTCTTGCGCGGCAGCTCCACCAGGCGTTCGACGTTCAGGCCGTAGTCGCCCAGGCCCTTGGGCAGGTCATAACCCAGGGCGATGGCGAACAGCTGACGCACCCGCTCCACCGCATGCTGTCCGCGGGCAACCGCCAGGCGACGGTTATAGAACCGCGCGGCGACGGGCTCGCGTGCCGAACTTTTATCGAGACCCGCCACCGGGGCTTTCACATACCGGGTGAGCAGAGCGCTTTTCAGCAGGCCCTGGGCATCGATGACCAGATCATATTTGGAGGCGCGGACGCTTTGCTTGAAGCGTTTCCACTCGCCACTCTTGATGGTCTGCCAGATGTTCTTGCGCCAGCGACGGATCGCCACCGGAATCACCTTGCCCACCGCCGGGTGCCAGCTCGGAATTTCGGCGAAGCCTTCCTCCACCACCCAGTCGAACGTGATGCCGGGGATGGCCCGCGAGGCGTCGGTCAGCGCCGGCAGCGCATGAATCACGTCGCCCAGCGATGAAGTCTTGATCAGCAGTACCCGCAAACTATTTGACCTCGACCACAGTGCCCTGCAAACGCTGCAAGGCTTCGTTCACCGCTTGCGGCATCAGCTGGCGCAGGCAGTTGTAATGGCCGAAACGGCATGTGCGGTCGAAGCATGGGCTGCATTCAATGCCCAGGCGCACGATCTCGACATGCTCGGCCAGCGGCGGCGTGAAGCCCGGCGACGTCGAGCCGTAGACCGCCACCAGCGGGCGGTTCAGCGCAGCGGCAACGTGCATCAGGCCAGAATCGTTGGACACCACGGAATCGGCGCAGGACAACAAATCGATGGCCTCGGCCAACGAGGTGCCGCCACTGAGGTTCACCGACTCTTCACGCAAGCCGGGGATCAGCCGCGAACGGATGTCTTCACCCACGGCATGATCGTTCTTCGAACCAAACAGCCAGACTTGCCAGCCTTCGCGAATCTTCGCTTCGGCGACTTTGGCGTAGTGCTCCGACGGCCAGCGCTTGGACTCGCCGAACTCGGCACCGGGGCACAGGGCCAACACCGGACGGTCGAGGGCCAGGCCGAACTTGGCCAATGCGGCCTCGCGAGTCACCGGATCGATCCGCAGGCTCGGGCGCGGGTAAGGCTTGGGCAGTTCAACGCCCGGCTCATAGGCCAGGGCCATGAAGCGCTCGATCATCAGTGGGTAACGTTCTTTGTCCAGCGTGCGCACATCGTTGAGCAGGCCGTAGCGGAACTCGCCACGCCAGCCGGTGCGCTTGGGGATGCCGGCAAAGAACGGCACCAGTGCCGACTTCAGGGAATTGGGCAGCAGGATCGCCTGGTCGTACTGGCCGCCCAGGGATTTTCCGATGCGTCGACGCGTCGCCAGTTCCAGTGCACCGTGGCCGAGCGGAAAGCTCAAGGCCTGGCGAACTTCGGGCATGCGCTCAAGAATCGGCCGGCTCCACTCGGGGGCCAGCACGTCGATTTCGCATTGCGGGTGGCGTTGCTTGAGACACTGAAACAGTGTCTGCGCCATCACCATGTCACCGACCCAACTGGGCCCAACGATCAGAATTTTCATGTGGCTTCCATAAACGAACCGGGGAGGCCTACGCCTCCCCGCCTCGAGAATCACTGTAGGAGCAAGGCGGCTTGCGATGGGTCATCACCTCCAACATTGCTGTCGACTGTCACTCCGCTATCGCGAGCAGGCTCGCTCCCACATTGGGTATTGGTGTACCTCGACCTGCATGACACTGCAGATCTACTGTGGGAGCGGGCTTGCTCGCGAAGGGGCCATCACATCCAACATTGATGTTGCCTGACACTCCACTTTCGCGAGCAAGCCCGCTCCCACATTTGAATCCAGTCGCTCCGACAGGCGCGTTTCAGCTTAGCCCCAGCTCACGCCAGATCCGCATGACCTGTCGCCGCTCGTCCGCGAACTGGTCGCCCGGTATCACCCCGGCATCCTTCTGCAAAGCCTGCCGGTGGGCGGCGGAGCGGTAGGCTTTATAAGCCTCACGCAACAGGCTGGCATCCTCGACGGGCATCAGCCCTGCCTTCTCCAGCTCTTCCAGAATGCGGATGTTGTCCGTCCAGCGCAGCAGTGGCGGGTGTGTTTCGGACCACGCCAGGGCCGCGTATTGCACCATAAATTCAATATCGACGATACCTCCGGCGTCCTGCTTGAGGTCGAAGGGCGCCGTGGCCTCGAAGGCATTTGCCCCGGTGCCGGCCGCGGTACTCTTGCTGCCCAGGTTATCGCGCATCTTGGCGCGCATCTCGCTGACCTCCTGGCGCAGGGTCGGCAAGTCGCGCGCCTTGCCCAGAATCGCCGCGCGAACCTGCTCGAACGCCCGACCGACATCCTCGCTCCCCACCAGCACCCGCGCCCTGACCAGCGCCTGATGCTCCCAGGTCCAGGCTTCATTTTCCTGATAGCGGGCAAAGGCCCCCAGCGAACTCACCAGCAGCCCCGATGCACCGGACGGCCGCAGGCGCATGTCGACTTCATAGAGCTGACCGGAGTTGGTCTGCGCCGTCAGCAAGTGAATGATCCGCTGCCCCAGCCGGGTGAAAAATTGCGCGCCATCGATCGACTTCGGCCCGTCGGTTTCTGCCTGTGGATCGCCATCATGGATGAACACCAGGTCCAGGTCCGAACCATGCCCCAATTCCAGGCCACCGACTTTTCCATAACCGACAATGATGAAGCCGGGATCGCACAAGGTGCCATCGGTGCGCAGCGGTGTGCCGTACTTGGCGACCGTTTGCCGCCAGGCCAGGGCCAGCACTTGCTCCAGGATCGCTTCGGCGAGCCAGGTCAGGTAATCGCTGACTTTCATCAACGGCAGGCTGCCGGCGATTTCCGAAGCGGCGACCCGCAAGCGGTGCGCCAGCTTGAAATGACGCAAGGCTTCCATTTGCTGCTCGAGGTCGTCCTCGGGAATCCGCGTCAGGCGTTCGCGCAACTCGGCGGCCAACTCCGGCGCCAACGGCGGCTTGAACAATCGGCCTTCATTGAGCAACTCGTCGAGCAACAGCGGAAAACGGGTGATCTGTTCGGCGATCCACGGGCTAGCCGCGCACAGGGTCAACAAGCGTCGCAGTGCGCCGGGGTTTTCGGTCAACAGCACCAGGTAGGCAGAACGACGCGCCACGGCTTCCACCAGTGGCAATACCCGTTCCAGCACCAGATCCGGATTGGCATGCTCTACGGCCTGAGCCAGCAAGCGCGGAATAAAGGCATCGAGACGTTCGCGCCCCAGACGCTGCATGGCGCGCAACTGCGGGCTGCCACGCAAGTTGGCCAAGGCCTTCAATGCTTTGCTGGCATCAAGGAAGCCGCCCTCCTGCAACTGACGGCAGGCGGCTTCCTCATCCTGGGCTTCCTCCCACAACGGCAGCCATTCACCGCCCACCACCACTTCGCTTTCGGCACCCTGCTCTTCATCGGGGTCGGCGATCACCTGACCGAAATGCCAGGCCACACGGCCACGCCAGTACATCAATTGCTCATGGAACGCCGACCAGTCGGCGAAGCCCAGCATGAAGGCAATGCGCGCCTGGTCCTGGACACCGTCGGGCAGCATTTGCGTCTGGCGATCGGCAATCGCCTGGATCGCGTGTTCGGTATAACGCAGGAATTCGTAGCCTTCGCGCAGTTCACTGATCACCGCTGGCGGCAGGTAACCTTGACCCTCCAGCGTACTCAGCACTTTTAATAATGGACGCTGCTGCAGACTCAGATCGCGACCGCCATGAATCAGCTGGAAGGCCTGGGCGATGAACTCCACCTCACGGATGCCACCGGAGCCGAGCTTGATGTTGTCGGCCATGCCCTTGCGCCGCACTTCCTGCTGGATCAGCTGCTTCATGGTGCGTAGCGCTTCGATGGCGGAAAAGTCCAGGTAGCGCCGGTAAACGAAGGGGCGCAGCATCTCTTGCAGCTGCGCACCGGCCACTTGATCGCCAGCGACCACCCGCGACTTGATCATCGCGTAGCGTTCCCAGTCACGACCCTGGTCCTGGTAGTACTGCTCCAGCGCGTTGAAACTCAATACCAGCGCGCCCGACGATCCATAAGGTCGCAGGCGCATGTCGACGCGGAACACGAAACCGTCGACGGTCATCGGGTCCAGGGCCTTGATCAGGCGCTGGCCGAGACGAATGAAGAATTCCTGGTTATCCAGCGAGCGTTTAACGCCGACCGTTTCGCCGCCTTCGGGGTAGGCGAAAATCAGGTCGATATCCGACGACAGATTCAGCTCAACGGCACCGAGCTTGCCCATGCCAAGGACGACCATCTGCTGCGGCTCGCCGCTGCGGCGGCCGGTCGGCACGCCGAACTGCTGACAGTGCCGCGCGTATAGCCATTGATAGGCTTGATCGATGCTGGCGTCAGCCATGTCCGAAAGGTCGCGGCAGGTCTGGATCAGATCAGCCTGGCGGGTCAGGTCCCGCCAGATGATTCGCACTTGGTGGCGCGCCCGTTGGCGGCGCAACGCCCGACCGAGTTGATCATCGGTTTCGGCCAGGTTCACGGCTGCCGCAATTTGCGCGCACAACTCGCCGGAGGCAAAGCTTCGGTCCAGCTCGCCGGACTGCACCAGTTCCAGCAGCATCCGCGGATCACGCACGCTTTGTTCAGTGACGAAGTCGCTGGCAGCGGTGACGCGGGCAAATTGCGCCCAGCGTTCAGGTGTCCACGCGGACAGGCGATGGTCGTCATCCAATGCCTCGACGGCAGTACGGAACGACTGCTCGGCGCGAGTGACAAACGGCAACAGAATGGCGGGCAGGTCGGCAAGCGGGGGCAGGCTCATGGTCTATCCTTGATCGGCGTGTGACGGTCAGCATGTAGTGAATCTCGCAAACCCACTACCTGAAGGAGTGTCGAACAAAGGTTAGAAATAGCTGAAAATTCTTTTTTATCGGCAGCGAACATCAAGCTTTCACCTTTTTCGGTTGGCAAAATACCAACCTTAACGATTATTCTCACAACGCAGCCGGGGGCCACAAGCCGCTCATCTGTAGTTTTACTACTCGTATATACATTAGCAAGGCTGAAATGCCGGATGATTTGTAGTAAAACTACACACCGCCGGACCAACCTATCGGCAATCCAAGAATTCATAACGTCTGCCCACAAGGCCAGTCGCTAACTCAGGCAACCGATTCTGGTAGCCTTTCCGCCCTGGAGCAAGCCATGCAAGACCTCGATCCCGTCGAAACCCAGGAATGGCTGGACGCCCTGGAATCGGTTCTCGACAAAGAAGGCGAAGACCGTGCTCACTATCTGATGACCCGTATGGGTGAACTCGCAACCCGCAGCGGTTCGCAGTTGCCTTACGCCATCACCACGCCTTACCGCAACACCATCCCGGTAACCCACGAAGCACGCATGCCTGGCGACCTGTTCATGGAACGCCGCATTCGCTCGCTGGTACGCTGGAACGCGATGGCCATGGTAATGCGTACGAACCTGAAAGATTCTGACCTCGGCGGTCACATCTCCAGCTTCGCTTCCAGTGCGACCCTGTATGACATCGGCTTCAACTACTTCTTCCAGGCCCCGACCGACGAACACGGCGGCGACCTGATCTACTTCCAGGGCCACACCTCGCCAGGCGTTTACGCCCGTGCGTTCATGGAAGGCCGCATTTCCGAAGACCAGATGAACAACTTCCGTCAGGAAGTGGACGGTCAGGGCCTGTCGTCCTACCCGCACCCTTGGCTGATGCCTGATTTCTGGCAGTTCCCGACCGTATCCATGGGTCTGGGCCCGATCCAGGCGATCTACCAGGCGCGTTTCATGAAGTACCTGGAAGCCCGCGGTTTCATTCCTGCCGGCAAGCAGAAAGTCTGGTGCTTCCTGGGCGACGGCGAGTGCGACGAGCCGGAATCCCTGGGCGCGATCTCCCTGGCTGGCCGCGAGAAGCTGGACAACCTGATCTTCGTCATCAACTGCAACCTGCAGCGCCTCGACGGCCCGGTTCGCGGCAACGGCAAGATCATCCAGGAACTCGAAGGCGTGTTCCGCGGTGCCCAGTGGAACGTGACCAAAGTCATCTGGGGCCGTTTCTGGGACCCACTGCTGGCCAAGGACGTCGACGGCATCCTGCAACGTCGCATGGACGAAGTCATCGACGGCGAGTACCAGAACTACAAAGCCAAAGACGGCGCGTTCGTGCGTGAACACTTCTTCAACACGCCAGAACTCAAGGCGATGGTCGAAGACCTGTCCGATGACGAGATCTGGAAACTCAACCGTGGCGGCCACGACCCGTACAAGGTCTACGCGGCGTACCACGAAGCGGTCAACCACAAGGAACAACCGACCGTCATCCTGGCCAAGACCATCAAGGGTTATGGCACCGGTGCCGGCGAAGCGAAGAACACCGCGCACAACACCAAGAAGGTTGATGTTGAAAGCCTGAAGCTGTTCCGCGATCGCTTCGACATTCCAGTTAAAGATGAAGAGCTGGAAAACCTGCCGTTCTTCAAACCGGAGCCAAACAGCGCCGAAGCCCGCTACCTGAGCGAGCGCCGCACTGCACTGGGCGGTTTCGTGCCACAGCGTCGCGCACAAAGCTTCAGCGTACCGACGCCGCCACTGGATACCCTCAAGGCTATCCTCGACGGCTCGGGCGACCGTGAAATCTCCACCACCATGGCCTTCGTGCGCATTCTCGCGCAACTGGTCAAGGACAAGGAAATCGGTCCGCGCATCGTGCCGATCATCCCGGACGAAGCCCGTACCTTCGGTATGGAAGGCATGTTCCGTCAGTTGGGCATCTACTCGTCCGTCGGCCAGCTCTACGAGCCAGTCGATAAAGACCAGGTGATGTTCTACAAGGAAGACAAGAAGGGCCAGATCCTCGAAGAAGGCATCAACGAAGCGGGCGCCATGAGCTCCTTCATCGCTGCCGGTACTTCGTACTCCAGCCACAACCAGCCGATGCTGCCGTTCTACATCTTCTACTCGATGTTCGGTTTCCAGCGTATCGGCGACCTCGCGTGGGCCGCTGGCGACAGCCGTACCCGTGGCTTCCTGATCGGCGGTACCGCCGGCCGTACCACCCTGAACGGTGAAGGCCTGCAACACGAAGACGGTCACAGCCACCTGCTGGCCGCGACCATCCCGAACTGCCGCACCTACGATCCAACCTACGGCTACGAGCTGGCGGTGATCATTCAGGACGGCATGAAGAAGATGACCGAAGAGCAACAGGACGTCTTCTACTACATCACCGTGATGAACGAGTCTTACCAGCAGCCAGCCATGCCGGCCGGTGCCGAAGAAGGCATCAAGAAAGGCATGTACCTGCTCGAGGAAGACACCCGCGAAGCGGCGCACCACGTCCAGCTAATGGGCTCCGGCACCATCCTGCGTGAAGTCCGTGAAGCAGCGAAGATCCTGCGTGAAGAGTTCAACGTCGGCGCCGACGTGTGGAGCGTCACCAGCTTCAACGAACTGCGTCGCGACGGCCTGGCCGTTGAGCGCACCAACCGTCTGCACCCTGGCCAGAAGCCTAAGCTGAGCTATGTGGAAGAGTGCCTGAACGGCCGTAAAGGTCCGGTCATTGCCTCGACCGACTACATGAAGCTGTTCGCCGAGCAGATCCGTCAGTGGGTACCGTCCAAGGAATTCAAAGTCCTGGGCACCGACGGTTTCGGCCGCAGCGACAGCCGCAAGAAACTGCGTCATTTCTTCGAAGTTGACCGTCATTTCGTGGTGTTGGCAGCCCTGGAAGCACTGGCTGACCGTGGTGACATCGAACCTAAGGTCGTGGCTGAAGCCATCGCGAAGTTCGGTATCAACCCGGAAAAACTCAACCCACTGGACTGCTGAGGAGAGATTCTGTGAGCGAACTCATTCGCGTACCTGACATCGGCAGCGGTGAAGGTGAAGTAATTGAACTGTTTGTGAAGGTCGGCGACCGTATCGAAGCCGAGCAAAGCATCCTGACGCTGGAATCGGACAAGGCGAGCATGGAAGTGCCTGCGCCGAAGGCCGGTATCGTCAAGAGCCTGAAAGTTAAGCTGGGCGATCGCCTGAAAGAAGGCGACGAGTTGCTGGAGCTTGAAGTCGAAGGTGCCGCTGCTGCTCCTGCGGCTGCAGCTGCGCCTGCTGCTGCAAAAGCAGAAGAGAAACCGGCCGCTGCACCAGCGCCGGCCGCTCCTGCTGCTGCGCCTGCTGCCGCTTCGGTTCAGCAAGTGCACGTGCCGGACATCGGTTCGTCGGGCAAGGCACAGATCATCGAGATCCAGGTCAAGGTCGGCGACACCGTCGCAGCTGATCAGTCGCTGATCACTCTGGAGTCCGACAAGGCCAGCATGGAAATCCCGTCGCCTGCCGCTGGCGTGGTCAAGGCCATCAGCGTCAAGCTCAACGACGAAGTCGGCACCGGCGACCTGATCCTGGACCTGGAAGTGGCGGGTGCTGCGGCACCGGCTGCTGCCGCTCCGGCCCAGGCTGCCGCTCCTGCTGCCGCTGCTCCTGCGCCAGCCGCTGCCGCTCCGGCTGCTCCGGTTGCTCCGGTTGCCGACAGCGTCCAGGACATCCACGTTCCGGACATCGGTTCGGCGGGCAAGGCCAAGATCATCGAAGTGTTGGTCAAGGCCGGCGACACCGTTGAAGCCGACCAGTCGCTGATCACCCTGGAATCCGACAAGGCGAGCATGGAAATTCCATCGCCTGCCGCTGGCGTGGTGGAGAGCGTCTCCGTCAAGCTGGACGACGAAGTCGGTACCGGCGACCTGATCCTCAAGCTGAAAGTCAAAGGCGCTGCCCCGGCCGCTGCTGCGGCACCTGCCGCTGCCGCTCCGAGCGCTCCTGCGCCAGCCCCTGCGGCTCCTGCTGCCGCTGCACCTGCGGCTGCCGCACCGGTTGCCGCTCCAGCCAGGCCTGGCGCCAAGGTTCACGCCGGCCCTGCCGTGCGCCAACTGGCCCGCGAATTCGGTGTCGAGCTGAGCGCCGTTGGTGCCAGCGGTCCGCACGGTCGCATCCTCAAGGAAGACGTGCAGGTCTACGTCAAAGCCATGATGCAGAAGGCCAAGGAAGCACCGGCCGCTGCTGCTGGCGCTACCGGTGGCGCGGGCATCCCGCCGATTCCGGTCGTGGACTTCAGCCGCTTCGGTGAAATCGAAGAAGTGCCGATGACCCGCCTGATGCAGGTCGGCGCTGCCAACCTGCACCGCAGCTGGCTGAACGTGCCGCACGTGACGCAATTCGACTCGGCGGATATCACCGAGCTGGAAGCGTTCCGTACCGCCCAGAAAGCCGTCGCAGAGAAGGCCGGCGTCAAGCTGACCATCCTGCCGTTGCTGCTCAAGTCCTGCGCGCACCTGCTCAAGGAACTGCCGGACTTCAACAGCTCGCTGGCGCCAAGCGGCAAAGCGATCATCCGCAAGAAATACGTGAATATCGGCTTCGCCGTCGACACTCCGGATGGCCTGCTGGTACCGGTCATCAAGAACGTCGACCAGAAGAGCCTGCTGCAACTGGCTGCCGAAGCTGCTTCCCTGGCTGAAAAAGCCCGGACCAAAAAGCTCTCGTCGGACGAGATGCAAGGCGCCTGCTTCACCATTTCCAGCCTCGGGCACATTGGCGGCACCGGCTTCACGCCGATCGTCAACGCGCCGGAAGTGGCGATCCTCGGTGTTTCCAAGGCAACCATCCAGCCAGTCTGGGACGGCAAAGCCTTCCAGCCGAAACTGATGCTGCCGCTGTCGCTGTCCTACGATCACCGTGTGATCAACGGCGCCGCTGCTGCACGCTTCACCAAGCGTCTGAGCGACCTGCTGGCGGACATCCGCACCATCCTGCTGTAACACCGGCCGGCCCTCCCTTACCGGAGGGCCTGTCGCGTTTCACGTTTTCCGAGCGCCACGCTCGTACCTCAACCCCGCCAATTTGGCGGGGCTTTTTTTGCCCGGTGTTTTTTACTCATTAGATGAGTTCCTACATTTGTGGCTGATATCCCCCACAAGTCGAGTCCATTTCAGCCCGGTATTTTTCAAGGCCAAATAACTAGCCTGCTTGCACGGCCATTTAAAGCCGATTGCTCGTTAATACCAACCGAATGGATTCGAACATGTTTAAACCTACAGTCGGGCCAATCATTGGCCACACCACAACTAACCACGCACGCATCTTTTTGCGTGGAGAGGCAAATAAAGACGCACGTGCATTTGCCGGCATTCGTTATCGGCGCCTCGGTGACGAGAACTGGTCAAAGGGTACTTTCGCCGAACTCGAGAAAGCCCGTGACATGTCCGCCGTCCTGGTTCTCAACAACCTGACCGCCGACACCGTGCATGAATATCAAGCCGGCTGGTTCAACCCGATCAAGCCTGTTTCCTCTGTAGAGACAATCCAGGAACTGCCCTTGCAGTGGCCTCGGCAAATCCATCGACTGCGCACCCGCTCAAGCCAGGCCGCACAACCCAAGGCCTATGTCACGGGCTCTTGTCGCTATCTGCGGCTGACCGCAGGCATTGCGGCCGAACCGCATCTGGGTGACAGGATATTCGCGTCAATAGCAAGACTGGCCGAGCAGGCCGATCCGCCTGTCAGTGCAATGCTGATGACCGGTGACCAGATCTACGTTGATGATTTGAACTTCATTGCCCCAGACCGCGAACTCAAGGATATTCTTCGCAAATATCGCGTGGCCTTTTCACAGCCACATATCGCAAAGTTAATGTCAGCCCTGCCAACTTATATGACCCTCGATGATCATGAGATCGAGGACAATTGGCCAGCCAACAGAAACAAGTCCGATGACTTTCTATATGCCAATGCGATGAACGCCTATGAGTTATACCAGGCCAGCCATGGCCCGGCATACGAACTCTGCGCCGATGGGCAAATCAACCGAAAACTGGACAAATACTGGTACCAGTTCACCGACGGTGATATCGAATGGTTCGTCACCGACACCCGTACCCGACGCAATCTTGCAGCCAACGACCGACGCATCCTCGATATCGAGCAGGAGCAGGCCTTGTGCGAGTGGCTGATCAACAGTTCGGCCCGGGTCAAATTCGTGGTCACCAGCGTCATGTTCTACCCCGACAACAAACGCCCGGACAACGACGCCTGGCAAGGCTTTCCCGCGCAACGACTACGGCTGCTTGAAACGATTCGCACATACGCCATCAAAAATGTCTTCATCATTTCAGGCGACGTCCACGGCTCATTGACCAGCCGTCTGACCCACAGCACGGACCCGAGCTTCGAAGTGCATACCATCGTCTCCTCGCCCCTGTGCAACAGCAAGCTGCTGCCCTATGCCAAGGCCTCCACCTTCATCCTCGATAAACCCCTGGCCCGAACCGCTGGGGGCGATTACCGACACGCGCTGACCAGTGATGTGATCAGCCAGGATAACTTCGCGCACCTGATCGTCGATTCGGAGCAGGTTCATGTGCGCTATCACGACCGGGATGGCGGCCTGTTACAGGCGGTCAGTATTTTGCTGCGTTAAACGCAAAAGATCGCAGCCTTCGACAGCTCCTACAGGAGTACACAACCCCCTGTAGGAGCTGCCGAAGGCTGCGAACCTTTCGGCCTAATACAATCTTTCAGTCGTGCGCTGGAGAAATCTTCACTGCTGCCGACATATTCTTATAGCACTTGGCCTTCATCTCTCTTGTCAGTCAGTGTCGCAATGATGCAACCTTGCCGCAGGCAACAGTAAAGAGGGCGAGAGCCCGGCGCGATCAGCATATTCGAAGCGAGTTTCCCTCCATGAAAAGCCAACCCGATGCCGCCAGCCGTATGGTGGCCGAGGTAGTGACGCAGCTGCCTGTGCCCTCGCGGCTCGGCATGCTGCGTTTCGAACGGCTGAATGAACCAAGCTGGGCGCTGCTGTTTCTCGACCCCAATTGCGAACGCCAGTTCGGCCTGCCGGCGGTGGAGCTGTGCGCCCTGGTCGGCTCGCCCTACGCCAGCCTGATGGAGCCGGAAGCTCGCTATCAGCTGCACGATGCGATTCAGGCGCAGTTGAGCGAAAGCACCCACTATCTGATCCGCTACACCCTGCACACCGCCTCTGGCTCGCTGAGCCTGCTGGAACTGGGCGAAGCCTACAAACAACACAATCGACACCTGTTGCGCGGTTACCTGCTGGTCATTGACGGCCTGTTCGAGGATGACCCGCTGCTGCCGGCGCTGGACCTCGAAACCCAGAACTCGCGCCTGCAAATCGCCCTGGAGCTCAACCAGCGCGCCCAGCAGGAGCAACTGCAACATCTGGACCGGGCGCGTGCCCAGCAGGACCTGATCCTGCTGCTGACCCGCCAGCGCTACAGCAGCAACAATTCCCTGCGGGAAGCCGCCGAACTGATCACGCGCAGCGCCTGCGAGATTTACCAGATCGACTGCGCCAGCCTGTGGCACCTGGAAGGCTCGATGCTGGCGCCCATCTCGGCCTATCACCGCTCGACCCAGGAATACCTGTTGCCGGCGCCGATCGACGTCAGCATATTCCCCGATTACCTCGACGCCCTGCATACCGGCCGCGCCATCGATGCCCACAACGCCATGCGCGACCCGCGCACCCGGGACATGGCCGAAAGCCTGCGCCCGCGGGACGTCAATGCGATGCTCGATGCCAGCATCCGTGTCGACGGCCAGGTGGTCGGCGTGTTGTGCCTGGAACAAACCGGTGCGACCCGCGCCTGGCAGTCGGACGAAATCGCCTTTGCCGGCGAGTTGGCGGATCAATTCGCCCAGGTCATCAACAATCACAACCGACGCACCGCCACCAGCGCCCTGCATCTGTTCCAGCGGGCGGTCGAGCAAAGCGCCAACGCCTTTTTGCTGGTCAATTGCGATGGCATCGTGGAGTACGTCAACCCGAGCTTCACGGCGATTACCCAGTACACCACCGAAGAAGTCCACGGCCAGCGCCTGGCGGAATTGCCGGCACTGGAGAACCTCAGTGAACTGCTGTTCGACGCGCCCTCCGCGTTGGCCAAGAGCAACAGCTGGCAGGGCGAATTCAAGAGCCGCCGCAAAAACCTCGAACCCTACTGGGGCCAGCTGTCGATCTCCAAGGTCTATGGCGACAACCGCGAGTTGACCCATTACATCGGCATCTATGAAGACATCACCCAGACCAAGCTCGCCCAGCAACGCATCGAGCGCCTGGCCTATACCGACAACCTGACCAACCTTGGCAACCGCCCGGCCTTCATTCGCAACCTCGACGAACGCTTCGCCCGCGACAGCGACGCGCCGATCAGCCTGTTGCTGGTCGACATCGACAACTTCAAGCGGATCAACGACAGCCTCGGCCATCAGACCGGCGACAAGCTGCTGATCAGCCTGGCCCGGCGCCTGCGCAACAGCCTCAACCCGGGTGGTAGCCTGGCGCGGTTTGCCAGTAACGAATTCGCGGTGCTGCTGGACAACACGGGCCTTGAACTCGGGCAGCAGGTCGCCAACCAATTGCTCACGACCCTCGACAAACCGATGTTCGTCGACAACCAGCTGATCAGCGTGACCGGCTCGGTCGGCCTGGCCTGTGCCCCCTTGCATGGGCGCGACCCGCAGACCCTGATGCGCAACGCCGGGCTGGCCCTGCACAAGGCCAAGGCCAACGGCAAACATCAGGTGCAGGTCTTCACCGAAGCCCTGAACGCCGAGGCCAGCTACAAGCTGTTCGTCGAAAACAACCTGCGTCGCGCCCTGACCCAGAACGAACTGGACGTGTTCTACCAACCCAAGCTCTGCCTGCGCAGCGGACGCCTGCTGGGGATGGAAGCGCTGTTGCGCTGGAATCACCCGGAAAAAGGCATGATCCGCCCAGACCAGTTCATCAGCGTCGCGGAAGAAACCGGCCTGATCATACCGATCGGCAAATGGATCGCCCGCCAGGCCTGCCGCATGAGCAAGGCGCTGACGGCCGCCGGCCTGGGCAACCTGCAGGTGGCCATCAACCTGTCACCCAAGCAGTTCTCCGACCCGGACCTGGTGGCGTCCATCGCCAACATCCTCAAGGAAGAAGCGCTGCCGTCGCGCCTGCTGGAGCTGGAACTGACCGAAGGCCTGCTGCTGGAAGCCACCGAAGACACTCACCTGCAGCTCGACCAGCTCAAGCGCCTGGGCCTGACCCTGGCGATGGACGACTTCGGCACCGGTTACTCGTCGCTCAGCTACTTGAAAAAATTCCCCATCGACATCATCAAGATCGATCGAAGCTTCATCCACGAGATCCCGGATAACCAGGACGACATGGAAATCACCTCCGCGGTGATCGCCATGGCCCACAACCTGAAGCTCAAGGTCGTGGCTGAAGGCATCGAGACCGCCGAGCAGTTGGCCTTCCTGCGTCGCCACCGTTGCGACGTTGGCCAGGGCTACCTGTTCGACAAACCGATCCCGGGCCTCGACCTGATCGACAGGCTCAAACGCTATCCGCGCGGCCCGATCGCCTGACAGCGAGCCAACACTCGGGCACACTGCATCTCTAACTATTTCAATGACTGAGAGGACTGAAGATGGTTCTGCGCTCGGAAATTCTGGTGAACAAAAACGTGCTCCCTACCAAAGAACAAGCTCTGCCTGGCCGTGAAACCCCCATGACCGTGCCGGAAAAACACTTCGTCCACGACGCGCCGCTGCTGGGCCCGTTCGCGATGGACGTGGATTTCGCGATCTTCGGCCTTGGCTGCTTCTGGGGCGCGGAACGCAGGTTTTGGCAGCGTGAAGGCGTGGTCAGTACGGCCGTGGGTTACGCTGGCGGCTTCACCCCGAACCCGACTTACGAAGAAGTCTGCTCTGGCTTGACCGGCCATAGCGAAGTCGTGCTGGTGGTCTACGAGCCGGCAAAAGTCAGCTACGAAGCGCTGCTGAAGATGTTCTGGGAACTGCACAACCCGACCCAGGGCATGCGCCAGGGCAATGACCTCGGCACCCAGTATCGCTCGGTGATCTACGCGACCAACCCGAGCCAACTGGAAGCCGCGAAAAAAAGCGCGCAGGTGTTCCAGGTCGAACTGACCAAGGCCGGCAAGGGCATCATCACCACCGAAATCGACGAAGCGCCGACGTTTTTCTTCGCCGAGGCTTATCACCAGCAGTATCTGGCGAAAAACCCGGAAGGTTATTGCGGGATTGGCGGTACGGGCGTGACTTGCCCGATCTGATTTGACGCAAAATCTTTTGTAGGAGCTGGCTTGCCAGCGAAGACGGCCGATAGATCACCACAAGGTTTACGGGCCCCTTCGCCGGCAAGCCGGCTCCTACAGGCCGAGCATTACTCGGCAATCAACCAATCCATCCGCCACCCGCCCTGCGTCTGCCCAAGCTTCTCGGACAACCACGGCAGCAACTCACGCAACTCTTCCTCCAGCCCCCACGGCGGATTGGCAATCGCCAAACCGGAGCCGTTCAGGCTGTTAGGCGTATCCAACGGATGCACCAGCAACTCGACCCGCAACAACTTCGGCGCACCGGTACCGGCCAGGTCCTGATAGAAACGGCGCAATGCGCGCTGATCCTTCACCGGGTACCAGATCGCCGCCACGGTCTGGCGCATCCGCCCCACAGCCTCTTTCAAGGACGCTGCACAGCGCTGCATCTCGTCGAGCTTTTCGAACGGCGGATCGATCAACATCACCGCGCGCTTCTCGGGCACTGGAAGCAACGCCCGCGGCACATGCCAGCCTTCACCAAGATGCACCTTGACCCGCCGATCCCCGGCCATATTGTCCTTGAGCAACACGCCGTCTTCCGGGTGTTTCTCGTTGAGCAACACACGGTCCTGCGCACGCGTCAGGCGCCGCGCCAACTCCGGCGACCCCGGGTAATAGCGTAACTGTCCATCCGGGTTCATCTCATGCAGCACCTGCATGTAATCAGCCGTCAGGATCGGCAGATCCGGCTGATCCCACAAACGCGCGATGCCTTCCAGGTACTCACCGGTACGGCTGGCCTGATCGCCTTGAAGGTCGTACAGACCAATGCCGGCGTGAGTGTCGAGATAGGCAAACGGCTGCTCCTTGCGCGACATCAGTGCGATGAGGCGGGTCAAGGTCAGGTGTTTGAACACATCGGCGTGATTGCCGGCATGGAAGGCGTGGCGATAATTCATGGTTGCTCCTGCGAAGGCCGGCAAGTTTACCTTTTACCGGCCAGCAAGTCAGGGGTTGGGGGCTGAGTGGCCCTCAACGTCAAAAGATCGCAGCCTTCGGCAGCTACAAGGATCGCGCAAGATGGATCTGACACCTGTAGGAGCTGCCGAAGGCTGCGATCTTTTGATCTTGATCTTGTGACAATACCTACCCCCGCGCCGAAGACCGCCCCCGCAACTAGCACCCACTTTGTCCAAAGAGAACATCCATCTTGGTATAGCCCCCCCCCGCAGCCCCCAGCCGCTCTCGGTATAGATTTTGTGTGTTTCAGCTAAGCACTCCTGACTTTTCTATTATGACCAGCAATACCATTGCAGCGATAAGTCCGATAAAACTCCATTGCAGCATTACAAGCTGCTGCTTAAGTTTTAGCGGGAAGCTGTCTATGTCCTCAGCGCTGGCCAGACCTCGTTCAAGGAAAAATCCGGGAAATGTAAGAATGCTAGAGATGTTCCCTATCAACTGTATCCTGCCATAAAAACTTGAACGCCTATTTATGCCGAAGGTCAGGAGGAAGGAGCTGTTTTGGAAATGCTCGGACAAGACGTCACCCTTGGTGTAACCCAAGTACAGTGCGACTCCAAAAGCAACAAGTGCCCCACCAAAAAACTACCAGTCCTGATGCTAGGAATAGTGCGTCTGCAACGCTTTATGCTCATTGAGTGATCTCGAAAAATCCTCGCCAATTTTCTAGCTAATCTAGTATTCCTGACCAGCCTAGACAGGCTAGTAACGCCATAGAGATAAAAACCCCTATAAAGCTCCATTGCAGCGCTATAAGCTTTCGTTTGTAGTGCAAGGGGAAGTTTCGAGCATCTGCAGCATCGAGGATTCCGTGCTTTAAAAAAAACCGAGGAAATGTCACCACAAAAGAAATTCCTCCCACAAGCTGTATTTTTCCGTAAGGGCCTGAGTGTCTATGCGTCGCACTAGTTATACTTGAAGCACTATTCTTGAAACACTTAGACATCTGCTCACCTTGGGTATAACCCAAGTAAAGGGCAATGGCGATGCAAATGAAAAGACCAACGCCTACGAAACAACTCAAAATACCAACAACAATTCCTGCGGTACTCATTTCGTCGCCTCATACACCACCTCACCAATTAGTTCACCAAGCTTTCCACCCATTTCGCCACCTGCGTAAGCTCCAGCGCCAGCCACGACGATGCTGCATGCCAAAGTGCCTATCCCGCCTGTAGGCACCCCTAATCCAATACACAGTGCACCGACAACTGGGGCACTTAACATCCAGCCGACCCCCATACCGCCGCCGACACCAACAACAAAACTTCCTGTTTCAGTAAATCTAACCCGTTCGCATGCCTCGGTGTTTCCCGCAGTACACACTTCTCGAACCTTCGAGACAGATGCTCCTCCGCCGACGGCTGTCCCGAGCCAACCGCCGTATTTGACGTATTTAGAAGCCTTCGCCACACCTTCAAGATGGGTGACATGACCCGGTATTTGCCCCGCTGGACTGGCATTGGTCCAGTGGTGGACCAGGCTTTGGCTGGAAATACCCAACATTTTTTTCAAGTTGATATGGTCAGGGAATCCAATGCCCTTGCGGGTCAGTGCCGTCATATGGCTGTTCAGTTGTGCAAGCAGACGCTGGCGCTCTGCAAAGAATGCTGGCGAGCGCAGGTGCCCATCTCTCTGCAGCGTATTCTGTTGCAACGCTTCAATATCCCTCAAGGCATTGCCTACGTTATCCAGGTTGTTCT
>NZ_JAXDEQ010000046.1:0-47904 GCF_035065025.1 Pseudomonas sp. YuFO8
TTTTGTAGGAGCTGGCTTGCCAGCGAAGGGTCCCTCAAGCCCAACACAAAATTCAAGACCGCCTTCGCCGGCAAGCCGGCTCCTACAAATCCCGGCCAATGCCACGATTTTTTTGTAGGAGCTGGCTTGCCAGCGAAGGGGCCCGCCAGCCCAACACAAAATTCAAGACCGCCTTCGCCGGCAAGCCGGCTCCTACAGGTCCCGGGCAATGCCACGATTTTTTTTGTAGGAGCTGGCTTGCCAGCGAAGAGGCCCTCAAGCCCGATACAAGAATCAAGACAGCCGACAATCGTCAGAGCATACCCTTGAGGTACCGACGAACCTGTCGATACCGTGCACAGCCCTCGAGCAGGCTGGTTTTCGGGCGGGCGTTGTGAGCTTGAGCCTGTTGCGGGCTGCAGGGCAAACCGCGGATCTGTGCCAGGGATTGTTCATTACCGCACGGCAACTGCAGCGAATCCGGTCGAATACGCCACAATGGCACGCCATGGACCTCGGCCCGGGCTTTCAGGTCGCTCGATTCAAAGGTATGCCACACCAACAACTTGCCCGTTTCACGAGCCACCGCCGGGAGCAACTCGGCGTTATCGCGAGCAAACGTCAACACCCCCCAGCGGCTATTCAGCAACCTGCGCACCGCCGACCGCTCACGCCGCGGCACGCCAACCACCGTCACGCTCCCGGCAAACCGGCTGTCCTGCTGCTTCTGCCGAGCCAATTGCCGGGCCACAGTCATGACGTCGCAGCGCTGGTCGGTCAACGGGTCGACATAACGGCAATAGCGGATATACGCCGCTGCCACCAATTGCTCCAGGGTCGGGCGTGCCTGGCGGCGGGGGAGGGCCAGGCGGTCATCGGTCAAACCCCAACCGGCATAGAACGGCAGGCCAAAACAGGTCACCGGGATGCCCTGGATTAACGCCTCAAGCCCGGCCTGGCTGGTGCCGACATACACCCGCTGGGCCCGGCGCGCCAGGGAGGCCCAGGACACATGACGACTCTCCAGCACCAGGCCGCGCTCGAGTGCGGCATCGAGCAGGCAGCTCTTCTTATGGCCGTTGACGCAATCCGGGTGAATCCGCACCCGCACATCCGCCTCGGGATTTTCCGCCAGGGCCGCATCGAGCATCCGAATAAAGTCCGCTTCACACAGCCCGCCACCGGGAATCGAAAAATCGCCGTAGGTCTGATCCACCACCAGCACCAACGGTCGATCCCGACCCAGCGGATCGTCATCGCCCAGGTCCGGCGCATTGTTGTACTTGCCGATGCCACTGCTGCGCATCAGCGCAATCAACTCCTGCGCGGTGGCCAGATCCTCTGCGCTCAGGCTGTGAGGCGCCTGCAGAATGTTTTCCAGCAACGAAGGCCGATCGGCCAGGTAGTGAATACCGATCGGATCGACCACCATCGACATCGGCGTATCGCCTTCCACCCCCAGCGACGAAGAACGCAAGAAGCCGTCCTCCAGCGCCACATAGGGAATACCCCAGCGCTTGCACAACACCCGGGCATGGTCGGACGAGCTTTTGTAGCCGATCCCGGAAATCGCCTTCAACCCCGCCGGCCGCTGTTGACCGCGTCGCCACAGCCACTGCGGCGTCCCTTCAGGGTCCAGGAATTCGCTAAGGTGAAAGACCTTCCACATCACCCACTGCGACATGATGCCCACCCAGCCGGGGCCTTCCACCAGGGACTCAAGGGCGAAGGGTCGATGCATTTCGTGGGCACTCATGGGCGGGGCGACAACCTGCGGCGCAGATTGATGACCGTGGGGATCGGCATCAGGCGGCTGAGCCAGCTCTTGGTACGTATCGACACAAAGCCGTGGTGGACATAAAACGCCCGGGCGGCGAGGTTTTTCGCCTGCACTTCCAGCTCGATTTTTTCATGGCCGCTGCCCAGCGCCTGCTTGAACACCGCCTGCAACAAGGTGCTGGCGACGCCCTGGCGGCGGGCGACTTTGTGCACGCGCAAGCCGTACAGGTAAAACCCGTAGGACCACTCGCGGCACTCGCTGATCATGAACAGCCCGTAGCGCAGCGTGCCGCCCAACCGGCCGAACTCACGCACGAAGGGCCGCAACCCAGGTGAAAACGGCCCGCGTCGATGGTGTTTGAACGTCGCATAACCGACGGCGCCATCACTGCGATAGGCAAGCAACACCCGGTCCCAATTGATCCCGTCCGCCAACAGGCGGAAACGGCAATCTTCGTCGCCAAGGATGAACGCCAGCGAGCCGCGCCCGGAGCTGATCCACCGTGCAATCGCAGGCGTGCGCTCCGAGGTACTGGAGGCAAGGACGATCTGCACGGGCTCACGCTGCATCGCGCGCCGCCGCCAGGTGGTCGATGAACGCCTTGGCCAGGTGCTCAACACCCAGGTCCGCAGGGGCACTATCGCTACGCGCGGAATTGGACCAGATGAAGTACTCGGTATCGCCATCCGGCTCACCCAGAGCGCCATAGACGTCGGGCAAGATCGGCACGTGATCACCGAAGAAACACAGCCCGGTCGGGGTGCCGCGCGCCAACAAGTGCTCGCGCAACTGGCCGAGCATGCGGTCGGCGTTGCTCAGGTGGCGCACATACGGGGCGAGGTCGCGCAGGTCTTCAGGCAGGGGACGCTCGAACCATTGTCCGAGATCGGCTGCCGCGACGTTTTCCAGGTGCAGCGGCCCGTGGTTTTCCATGGTGATGGCATGGATGTACAACGGCTGCGTGCGACCCGGGGCATCGAGCAGCTCGCTGATCTTGTCGGCCACTGCGCAGTCACCGATAAACGGCCCGGCCTTCTGCTGCTCTGTGAAGCTGCGCACGTCGATGAATTCGTCGAAGCCCAGCGCCGGCAACACCTTGTCTCGACCGTAGAAACTGCCCACATAAGGATGCACGCACACCGTGCGGTAGCCTCGGCTTTTGAGTTCCAGGGCGATACTGGCAACGCCCTGGCGCGCCAGATGGCGATAAGGGTTGAAGCGGTGCACGCCGAGCTGGTCGACCTTGATCCCGGTCAGGAAGGCAAACTCGGTACGCACCGTATTCGCCCCCCAGGCCGCCACCTGCAACCGGCCCTGGGCCAGCGCTTCATCGCGCAAGGTGTCGAACTGGCTGAGCACCTGCCCCCGAATGCCGGGCCACAGTCGGCGCGCATCGAAAAACGATTCGCTCTGTACCGACACCAGGTCCGCCAGGGTGGCATCGGCCATGGGGAGTGCCTCCTCGCCAAGAAACGGCGAGTTCAATGACGCCAGCGCCACCGGACGCCGGGCAGCAAAAAAGTACGTCCACAAACTGCCCGCCAGGCCCCAGCGACCCAGGTCAAGCGCGGCGTCGAAGGTCGGTTGCAGAGGTTTCAATCCGCCCAGCCAGAGCAGTGCCAACCCAACCAGCAAGGTGCCCGTCGCCACGGCGCGGGCGTTGGCGCCAACCGGTTCGAAATACAGCCCGCAAGCCAGATAGACGACAAACAGCAAGGCCAGGCCAATAGCTTTACCAATACCGAAGAACGGCAGATACAAACGCGGATAGCGCACTGCATCGCTGAAGTATTCGAAGTCGGCGCAGACGAAGGGCTCGCGCAGCGAA
The DNA here is from genome assembly GCF_035065025.1 of Pseudomonas sp. YuFO8. NCBI lineage: Bacteria > Pseudomonadati > Pseudomonadota > Gammaproteobacteria > Pseudomonadales > Pseudomonadaceae > Pseudomonas > Pseudomonas sp. YuFO8. The sequence goes on from NZ_JAXDEQ010000046.1 coordinate 3,588, forward strand.
TGGTATTTGGCGTTGCTCACCAGCACGATCAACAGCCACAGGGCCAGCACGTTCACCGCGCTGAACCAGGCGCGGCCGGTGATCAGGTACAGCAAGCCGACGGCGAACGCCCAGGCGCCGGCATGCAACAGCCAGGCGCGCAACGGGCGACGCCAGCCGGGGCAGGGCACCAGGAGTTTTTCGAAGGCGCACGACAGGACAAATCCGAACACCACCACCAGACCAAACGCACTACTCAACACATCAGGCACCGTAATCCAGCCACCGCAAAATGATCGACGACAGCCGTGGCGGGATAACCCCCAGGGCCCAGCATCCAAGGTTCAGCGGGAACGGAAAACTGATCCGCGCCTGGTTCGCCGCCAGGCCACGTTGAATCCTTTGCGCGGCTTTCTCCGGGACCCAGAGCAAGGGTTTGGGCCCGGGCATTTCAAAGCACATTTTCGATTCGACGTAGCCGGGCATGATCACGTTGATCTTCACCCCGTCCGCCGCCACCAGGTCGCGCATGGCTTCGCCGTAGGCCTTGATCGCTGCCTTGCTGGCGCTGTAGCTCGGGGTCGCGGGGAGCCCGCGCCAGCCCGCCAGCGAACTGAACAGGGCGATCTGCCCGGACTTGCGCGCACGCATGAACGGCAGCGCGGCCTGCACCGTGGCCAATGCCGCCAGCACGTTGATTTCGATCAGCGCCTGGGACAACTCCCAGACTTCGCCCTCGCCATTGTCGCCGGTGGAGGTGTTGACCCCGGCGCCGACGATGATCAGGTCCGGTGCCTCGCTCACGCTGATCTCGCCGATCCAGCGCCGCAACGCCTCCAGGTCCTGCACGTCGAGCGGTTGCAGCAACACCCGGGCACCGAGGGCACGGCATTGCGCGGCCATTTCTTCCAGGCGGTCCAGGCGCCGGCCTTGCAGGATCAGGGTCACTCCCGGCGCCGCATAGGCCGGCGCCAGGGCACCGCCGATGCCGCCTGTGGCACCGGTGATGAGAATGCAGCGTGGAGACTTGTGCAAAGTCATAGGTACTGTTCGATTTTCGAGGTTTTGGCCATCAACACTTCCAGGGAGTTGTTCACCGCCATGTCGATGCCACAGCGGGTATAGAAGCCGCCGTTGACCTGCGTGGTGTGAATCACCGTGCTGCGAAAGCGTTGAAAGAGCGTGGAGTCAGGTGGTTCCGGGTGGTTCCAGAACTCGTCGAGGCCGCCCTGGTGGGTCAGCCCCTTGAGGTTGTAGATCGGGTCGCTGAGGGCGATGGTCGGCACGTTGTGCATCAGCGACGAGCCGCCCACGGTGCTGTTGACCGTGACCACGCCGGCGACGTGGGACAGCAGCGTCGGCATGTGCCCGCTTTCGATGAAGTCCACGCGGTCGGCGATGCCCAGCTTGTGGGCAATGCGCCGGGTGATGCGCTGGTAATTGACGATACCGGGGGTCAGCGGATGGTTCTTCACCACCAGTCGCGCATCGCTGCCGGCATGGCGGGCGAATGAACCCATCACGTGCTTGAGCACATCCTTCATGTGCCGGAACGGCGAGTGGTCGCGGATCTGCGCATCGCTGTCCAGTTGCAGGGGCAACAGGAAGGTGCGGTGGCGGTTGCGCGCCACCTCACTGATCACCTCGGAGTCGCGGCCCTTGGCACTCATCAGGCGAATGCCCTGGCGAATGTAGCCCGCATATTCCACCGCCGCGTTGAACGGCGCGTGGGTCTTGTAATGGGGGAACACCACTTTGTTCAACGCGCCGCCGACGTGATACATCACGTCGTGCAGGGCCCGGGAGGCAAAGGACAGGCGAAATGCATTGCCGTTGTGATAACGCGGGATGTACTTGCCCACCTCCCGATACCACTCCGGATCCCGGGGCAGCAGCGAGTGATTGTTCACGCCATTGCGCTCAAGCGTGATCCAGTAGGGGCGGAAGTAACCTTCCTCGAACACGTGCACGCGAATGCCCAGCGACCTGGCCAGCTCCACCGCCGGTTGATGCACCGGACGGCAATCGCCGAACAGCACCACGTCGGTGATGTGCTCTGCCTTGAAGCAGTGGCTGTAGAAATCCGCCAACTGCTCGGGGCGCGCCGAATAAAATACGCGCGCACCGGTGCCATACAGGGTATCGCCCATGTTGAAGCTGACGGACTTGACCCGTTGACCTTCGTTGCGCAGGGCTTGGGCCAGGCGCGAAAAAAACGGCGAACTGACGCCCTGCAGGAACAGGAACGAGTTACGCGGCTTCACCCGTACCGGGCGTGGGGAGCGCTGCAGGGGAACTAGGATTTGCGAAGGCGTGGTTTCAAAACCGTAAGGAGCAAACGCTGAATCATCTCTCGCCATGTTGGAGTTCTTCCTTGCGTTGGTACTTCATCCCAGTTCTGGATCTCGATAAGCGTTCGTTCAGGAGTCGTAAATTTTCGGGTGATGCGGCTGACATAAGTCGGGTAGCGGATCAGGGTCGCGGCCACCAGCTCGTCCAGGCTCAGGCGCCGCGTGCGGCGCGCCTGGACGTCCGGGCTCAGGTCGCGATCCTCGGTCAACCCCCATCCTGCATAGAACGGCTGGCCATAAGTGGTCACCGGCACGCCGCGCAACAACGCCTCGAAGCCCGATTGCGAAGTCAGCACATGCACCTCGTCGACCTCGGACAACAGTGAGTGGAAAGGCACATCGCCCACCACCTGGTTGCACCAGTCGCTGGTGCGTTCTTCATCTACGCCGGCCTCGCGGGTGCCAGCCAGTACTTCGGGGTGCGGCTTGTACAACAGCCACGCCATTGGATGACGCTCGCGCACCGCCTTGAGCAAATCCAGATTGCGGCGGATCCGGTGCGCGCCATAACGAATCGACGCGTCGGACTCTACCTGGCCCGGCACCAGAATCACCCGTTCGACCCCGGCGGGGCGTTTCCACGGGGTGCCGGGCAGGTTGTACTTGGTCACGCCGGCCACGCAGATCGCTTCGCGCAAGGCCGCTGCCCGCTGCAACAAGCCCGGTGCACAAGGCTCGTTTTGCAAGATGTGTTCCAGACGGGAGGGGCGGGTGGCATCGTAGTAAATGCCCAGGTCGTCGAACACCCAGGACAACGGACGGGTTTTTTTCGCGCCGAGGCCGACGGAGCGCAGGAAGCCGTCTTCGACGCGGCCGAGGTGGCTACCCGCTTTTGCAGACAGGGGCGTGTCGTGCTGGCAACCCCATGTGATGACCGGAGCAGCTATGCGACGACGGGAGAAACGCCCGAGAAACCGAATGGACGACCCATTGAAAAAGTCGAGCACCAACGGTTGTTTCCACTTGCTGAAGCCGACCATTTGCAAGTCATGGGGCAATCGACTGCGCATTCTTCGCTGCAGCCCCAGCCACTCCAACACGGTCTCGACCTGGCACGGCGCACCCGTCTCCGGGTCGACGTAACGCGGATATTCCACCAGCGTTGCATGCAGCAATTGCTCAAGACTGACCGGCCGGCGTCGCTCAGGCGCGGGCAGCGCATCAAGGGTCAAACCCCAGCCGGCATAGAACGGCATGCCAAAAGTGTGCACCGGCACGTTCCACAACAGGGCATCAAAACCCAGTTGCGACGTCATCACGTACACCGCCTGGATGGCCGATAACAGCTCGGCAGGGTGCACGTTATCGCTGATCACCTGCACCCTCGGATGCTTGCGCAACGCCGCCAGGTCGAAGTGCCCCTGCTTGCGCCCGGCCACCACGTCCGGATGAACCTTGACCACCACCGTACTCTGCGGGTGACGGGTCAGCGCGGCGTCGAGCATGCGCTGGAAATCGGCAGCAGTGGCGCCTTGCAACGAGGCATCGCCGCGCGTCTGATCGGCGACCAGCACGCAAGGCTGCGGCAACACACAGCGTTCGATCCGCGCGCCGTTGTATTTCGACACACGCTCTTCGCACCAACTCGCCTGCAAGGCACGGGCACGCAACACCTGTGCTTGGGTCAGCGCCAGGGGAATCAGTTGTTCGAGGCGAGAAGGGGCGCTGGCATCGTAATAGATGCCCAGCGGGTCGACGATCAGCGACAGCGGCGGGTCTTCAGCCCCCAGGCCCACCGAGCGCAAAAAACCGTCTTCGACCGTAATCAGCGGCAACCCGGCAGCGTCGGCAGCCGCCCGGGCGCGCAACGCGCTGGGTTTGCGTCCCCACGCCAATACCTCATCAGCCTGGGCAATGTCGCCCACCGCCCCACACAGCAGCCGATACTCGGGAAGCAAGGCGGGGAGGGTAGGGATTTGTTGCGCACCTTTAGACAGAATCAGCAAAAAGCGACGCGGTGGAGCGGCATTGTCCATAAAAAACAGCGGATATCCGTAACGGGCGCACTCATCAGTCAGGCATGCATCAGTGCGTGTGCCTGGAGGAAATGCTCAATGAAATTTGACTCGAATGATAATACAAATGGAGGGTAGCCATTCACAAAAGTACGAAGAATCTGGAGACTTTTTCACATAAATCGAGATTTGATTAAATGCCAGCAGGCCGTCCACCCAACGGCCCGATGAGCGGCATCCGTGGCTCTCACAGTGCGATTGACAACCGCAAATAAACCAAGCCAACGCCTTACGCATCCTTGTAGGAGCTGGCTTGCCAGCGAAGGCGTCCTCACTTCAACGACCGTATTGACTCGCCTAACGGCGAGAAAATGGCAGCGCCAGCAAATACTCGTATTTCGCATGCAACAGATCCATCTTGCCCCGCCGCTTATAGTCAGCAATGGTCGTAGGCCGCAGGAAATACCAGAGGGAGTTTTGCAGGAACAAGTAATCCAGGTTACGCAGCGCCTGTTGCCGGTCGAACCGCGAGTCCAGCACCTCGACATAGGTAGCGAGGAACTCGGCGCGAACGGTCATGAAGCGTTCCATGTCGCTGCGCCGGAATACCGCACTCACATAGGAACCACCGTCAAAGCCGACACGCCCGATCTTGAACTCGCTCCAGTCGATCATCTGCAGACCCTGGGGCGACTGGAAGAAATTCTTGCGCAAGTAATCCATATGGCAAAAACAGCGCTGACTGTTTTTTGCCCCCCTGGCCTCGCGACGCAATATTGGCCGCAACGCGCGGAGCCGATTTGGCAGGTCGGCAAAACGCTGATCGTCCCGAGCCAGTTCGTCAAGGGAGTGCAAATAGCGCTCGAAATTGAAGCGCGGCCGCACGAGATACCAAGGCCGAAAAAAATCCATGGTCCAGAACTTGGGAGCCTGCCACCAGGCCGAGAACCCCAGATAACGGCTGGACAGATTCTCGATCTCGGCAATGCCCGGTGCCATGATCTTGGCGATAGCTGCCAGGCGTGGCGGACGGCCTTGCACGTAACTGGTAAAAATCAGGCTTTCCCACGGCGTCTCAATGACGCCCAGGCAAATGGGATGCTTGAAATGAACGCTTCCCCATAGCACGTTGCGCTCCCGATAGAAGCGAGACTCGAGGCTGGGGATAAAGAGAATTTTGCGAATCGACTTTTCGATCACATCAACCGTGGCTCCGGTATCGAGATCCGTCAGTCGGTGATGGCGCACGTAATTGACGAACGAGGCATTGGACGCCAGGTCGGTGGTGACGATGCTAAAGCCACCCACACGATAAAAAGGCAGGAAAAAGCTCAACCGTTTTTCCAGCGTGGAGCGGCTCAACCAGTAGACATTCCTGCTTCTGACGAGTGTAGTGATGTTCGATTCGATACCCATGCGTTCCAACTGTAAGCAATCTTCCATTTTTTGCCTGACACACCCGTGAAGGCGGCGCGATCCTTGCCCACTTCCCGTAACAGTTGACTAGAAGGAGCGCGATAGTACGGATTCCGCCCATTGTTTGCCAATTACCTGGCGCGTAATGAGCTGTTCTTGGGAAATTTCCTACAGACGGAAGGCTATTGACGTTCCCTGACCGGTGTTGAGCCGTTACCATACGCGCCTTCAAAATCAAGGAACGATAGGATTTCTCATGAATCACCTTCCAATTGCCAAAGAAGCCCTCTGCGCCCAGGCGCAAGCCATCAGTCAGCTGGCGGAGCGCCTGGATGGCGAATTCCAGCGTGCAGTCGAACTGATCCTCGGTTGCAAAGGTCGCACCGTCGTGTGCGGCATGGGCAAATCCGGCTTGATCGGGCAAAAGATGGTCGCGACCTTCGCCTCTACCGGCACCCCGAGTTTCTTCCTGCACCCGGCTGAAGCCTTCCACGGCGACCTGGGCATGCTCAAGCCGATCGACGTGCTGATCCTGATCAGCTACAGCGGCGAGACAGAAGAACTCATCAAGCTGATTCCGAGCCTGAAATCCTTCGGCAACAAAATCATCGCCATGACCGGCAACGGAAAGTCGACCCTCGCCAAGCACGCAGACATCTGGCTGGACATCTCCGTCGAGCGAGAAGTGTGCCCAAACAACCTGGCACCGACCACCTCCACCCTGGCGACCATGGCCATGGGCGATGCCCTGGCAGTAGCCTTGATCGAAGCCATTCAATTCAAGCCGATGGACTTCGCCCGCTACCACCCCGGTGGCAGCCTGGGCCGCAAGCTGCTGACCCGCGTCAGCGACGTCATGCATTCGCCGGCACCGATCGTCACTCCGGCCACCAGCTTCCACGACTGCCTGCTGGTGATGACCCAAAGTCGCATGGGCCTGACCGTGGTGATGGAAGAGGGCGTCCTGGTCGGTATCGTCACCGACGGCGACTTGCGTCGCGCATTGCTGGAAAACGAAGGCGTTATCCACACTACCGTCGCCCACTTCATGACCGCCAACCCGCACACCATCAAGGATGATTCGCAGCTGTCGGAAGCTGAAGCCTACATGCTCGACAACAAGATCCGTGCCCTGGCCGTCACCAACAGCGAAAACGCTGTCGTAGGCGTCGTCGAAATCTTCGACTGATACCGCCAACCTCCAGGCGTCACCAGCTCCTGCGATTCCACTCGATCCCACGCGATCCCTGTAGGAGCTGGCTTGCCAGCGAAAGCGCCCGAAAGGGCGCCGTCGATATCAGGTGTACACCCACCAGGCGTGAAAGCGCTGCGCTCCGCGTAGTCCAAATGTCGATGTGCATAAACGAAAACGGGGCCCAACATCGGCCCCGTATTTCTATTCCAAGAATGACTCGTCGGCTTACTGCGCCATCTTCGCCATCACCTGCGCATAACCCGCCGCAGTGCCCAGTACCGCATCCTTGCCCTGAGCAAACAGAATACTGTCCGCCACTTCACGGAACGCACCGGTACCGCCCGCTGCATCCAATACGTGGGTGGCAGCAGCTTTCACATACACTGGTGCATCCGCCACTGCAAACGACAAGGCGCACGCCGCGAAAGCCGGCAGGTCGATGCAGTCGTCACCAATGCACGCCGTTTGCTCAGCGCTGACACCGGCTTCCGCCATCAACTGGTTGCAGGCTGCCTGCTTGTCCTTCACGCCGAACTGGCAGAGGGTAATGCCCAGGTCAGCCACGCGCTTGCGCAGCGTTGCCGAATCACGCCCCGACAACACCGCCACCCGCACACCGTTTTCTTCCAGCAACCGCATGCCCATGCCATCACGCACATGGAAACGCTTCAGGCATTCACCCGTGGCGTCGTAATAGATGCCGCCGTCGGTGAGCACGCCATCCACATCGGTGATCACCAGACGAATGTCGTTAAGGGTCGGCCGAGGGACAGGTGCCTGGCCGCTCATCAGCGCCCGCACCTGCTCCAGGCATTCTTGGGTGTCCACGCCTGGGCCGGTCGGCGCGACCTGGTAGGCCCGAATGCAGTAACCCGCGGCCATCAGCCTCAGTTGCTCGAGTTTCTCCGCGTGCTCCAGCATCGGCTGTGGCAGGCTGCTGTAGTCGGCGAGTACATCGCGACGATAACCGTAGACACCGACATGCTTGAGGTAGTGTGCGACTTCGCCGTCCCGTGGGTAGGGAATCGGCGAACGGCTGAAGTACAACGCGTTACCGTTGTTGGCCAGCACCACTTTCACGGTGTTGGGGTTGCCGGCTTCGTGCGCTTCGATCGGGTGGCACAAAGTGCCGACCTTTACGCTCGCATCAGCGAGCATGCCCGCAGCCAGCGCTTCGATGTCCGCCGGACGCACCAGTGGCTCATCACCCTGCAGATTGATGTAAATGTCGGCGTCGATCTGCGCCATGACTTCGGCCAGCCGGTCGGTGCCGGAGGGGTGATCTGGCGAGGTCATGACGCACTCACCACCGAACGCCCGCACTGCTTTTGCAACGCGCTCGTCGTCAGTGGCGATCACCACCACATGGGCATTGGCAACTTGCAGGGCGCGTTCATAAACGTGTTGCACCATCGGCTTGCCGGCAATATCAGCCAGCGGCTTGCCCGGCAGGCGAGTCGAGCCGTAGCGGGCCGGAATGACAATCGCGACCCGTTGTTCTGTACTTGCCATGTTCACAATCCTTGTTTCAACAGATTTGGCTTCAAGCAATGTTCAGAGGTGGGAACGACTTGACCAGGTCATCCAGTGCCTTGATCTGCGCCAGGAACGGCTCCAGTTGATCCAACGGCAGGGCGCTTGGGCCGTCGCACTTGGCTTGATCCGGGTTCGGGTGAGCTTCCAGGAACAGGCCAGCCAGGCCAACGCCCATACCGGCACGGGCCAGTTCAACGACCTGCTCACGGCGACCGCCCGATGCAGCGCCCGACGGATCACGCTGTTGCAGGGCGTGGGTTACGTCGAAAATGATCGGCAGATTCGCGCAGGTGCGCTTCATCACGCCGAAACCCAGCATGTCTACTACCAGGTTGTCGTAACCCAGGCATGTGCCGCGATCGCACAGGATCAACTGGTCGTTTCCGGCTTCCTTGAACTTGTGCACGATGTTCTGCACTTGCGATGGGCTCAGGAACTGAGGCTTCTTGATGTTCACTGGCTTGCCGGTTTTGGCCAGAGCCACTACCAGATCGGTCTGACGGGCCAGGAATGCAGGCAGCTGCAGCACATCGACCACTTCGGCGACAGGTGCGCACTGTTCAATTTCGTGCACGTCGGTAATCACCGGCACGCCGAACTCGGCCTTTACCGCTTCGAAAATACGCAGGCCTTCTTCCATGCCTGGGCCACGATAGGAGTGGATGGACGAGCGGTTGGCTTTGTCGAAGCTGGCCTTGAAGACGTAAGGAATGCCCAGTTTCTCGGTGACACGCACGTACTCGGCGCAGGCGGTCAGGGCCAGGTCCAGGGATTCAAGGACGTTGATGCCGCCGAACAGGACGAAAGGGGTGTTGTTGGAGCATTCGATGGTTGGGGTGATTTTCAAGATCTATAGTCCATTTCGGAGAATGTGTGGCGCGTTGATTCATTCAACAATTAATATTAATTGTTTTTGAGTATGTGGTCTATTTGATAGGGTGTATCAATTCCATTGATCAATCGTTAATAAGATATTTGTTGATTTTTTCGTCGATTTGATGTATTTCGTCATGCTTTTCTGGGTTGGCGAAGCCGTCGTTTCGACAGCGAAATTCAGCTAATGTTGGCCTAAATTTAACAAGAGTGCTGCCGATAACCCTATATGGTTAATCAATGTGCAGAATGGCGGTATTGATGAGGGGGCGAGGTGTCGACTGAGTTGGAAGTAGATGTGGAGTACGACGAGATTGTTGCCAGCCATTCGAAGCTGATTAACGGCGAGAAGGTTGTTTACATTGATCGGGGTAAAGGTAAAAACAAACTGTTGATCGGTTTGGCGACCTTGATGAATAAAGGCGTCTATGCGGGTGTGAAAAGCTATTATCGCGACTACCCTGGTGACGTGCTCTGCTTGGTTGATCCTGATAACACTTACTATTTAAGAAATGATCGTGGCATGCATGTGCGCAGCGTCATTCGTGAGGTTGTCAAGGATTATAAGCCAGAAAATGTAGTTTTTTGTGGCGCTTCTATGGCGGGTTTCGCGGCAATCGATCTGGCGTTGTTTTTTAATGCTAACGCGGTTGTTAATAACCCACAGGTTAGTCTAGAGCTTACCTATGAAACTGCATGGCCAAAGCTAAAAGATGTTATTGATGAGATAGAGCAAAAATACAATATTAATGATTTTTCGTTTAAGTCGCGGAATAGTGTGATTGGTGCAGTTTTTGGACAGCACCCTATGGATATCGTAAATAGAGATGCTCTTTTTAAATTGTGCTCAAAGACGCCTGGGGTCGGTTTGATCTTTGGCAATGCTTTCGATTTTGAACACAAATATTATTATCAGGGTCTAAATGGTTTTCTGAAGATGGTAGATATGGTTTTTGCTCATCGTGATTTGATGGGTGGGATTCATGTGAAGTTTCCAAGAGCCTGATATAGAAAAAGGGCGGGCTGTCATTGCGCTGACAGTCCGCCCTTTTTTTTATCCTGTTATAGGATAAAAATACTCATCTACATAGAACTCGTTCGCAGCAGTTGTCTTTGGTTTTTTACTGGCTTTGGACGAGACGATGGTTATTATTAGCGCGCCGTCTTCACTGGTCGGCCTTCCGTCGATCTCGGTAACGAATTTTATCTCTGCTCTTGATGCATTTTGGAAATGGGCAGAGATGGTGTCTTCCGTCACCAGTGGGCGTGTGTTGCCATTGAGCCACAGATAAGTTTCTGGCTCGAGCGTGTTACGAATTTCGATTTTATTCGCTTTGCTCAGTGCTGAAACGTAGGTTTTATAATATTGCATGTAGCGCGAAGCCAGTTGAGCCGGTTTTGGCTCTGCCATGGCGTTGTTAATAATTACGCCATTCTTCAGGAGGGCGGACTCAATAACGGTTTTGTTGGCTTCAATGTTGTCCAGGCGAATCAGGCTGGCGTTGAATAGCTGGTGAACCAGTGCGTCCGTGCGAAGTTCAATCGTCTCGTTGTCGATGTCGCCGTCGATAATTTTTTTCACGGCCCTTTCAATGTGGTCTTTATGGAAGGCATCTAGAGTGATCCCTTTTCCCGAGTAAACGCTATGGCCAAGCGCAATCGTTGGCTTCTTGAGCAATATCGACTCCAGGCCCACGGTTGAGTTAATGATTACGTTCGCGACAGAATGCTTCAACATTGTGTGTAGATGCAGCGAATTATCAAACGTAATGCTCGGGTAGCGCGCCTGCAACTCCGACAGGGTTATCGTGTTCTCAGGGTGCGGGCGGCAAACTATTTTTATGCCGGTGCGACGGGAAACATGTTTTAGATCGTCGATAACCTCAACCATCTTTTTATAGATGGGCGAATTGAGAATGATGTTCGAATCGCCCTCAATCTGCATTGGGAAAAAAATGTACTGGCTCGTTGGTGTCAGGCCGATGCGCTCAAGAACGTTTTCACGGGATAGAGTGTTATCCGCGTCTTTACCAACAATAGTCTTGCCTTGAGTAGAGAACTGCTCAATGTATTTTCTTGCCGTCGCCCGTTCGGTGTCGTTGATCAGTGGCAAGTAACTTCCGGCAATATAGCTCTTGAAGTTTACCCCCTGTGGATCAAATACAAGCGTATCAGGTAACAGTCCGCGCTCGACGTGGAAGATAGGCAAGTTCGAAATTTTCGCTGCGACTTTCATAAGGAAAATGAAGTGCGGTCCATTACCATTCCAGCCAACCATGAAGTCAGGAGACGTTTTGGCGATTCTGCGCAGAATGGAGTCAAGAATCAAAATAGCATGCGCTGCCACATCGATAAGTTTCTTGCCTTCAAAGTGCTCAGGGAACATCTCTTTGTATGTGTTGATGTCGTCGGTAATATTGACGCCTCTGAGGGTAATGTTTATTTTTCCCTCTGAGTCGAGCTGAGTTTGAAGATCAGCTTTGATACTGGCTCTTTTTTTCTTGTCCAGGTCAGGTCTTGTTGCGTGCGCCAGATAACCTTCAGACAGGAAGCGGTTGGTACGCGCCGAGTCCATTGTTACGAATTCGGAATAAATACCAAGTTTTTTGAAGTTTTCCGCTAGAGCTATCTTGTAGGAGATGAGGTAGTCGGCATCGGAGCTGTAAATAAGAGCTTTGGTGCGGCGCTGAACGGTGGTCTGCGGCATTGAAACCGGAGTATTTTCGCTTGGCATCAACTCGGGGCGATAGGTGAAGTCGTTGTTGATGATTGTGTTATAGCTTATTGCGGCCGTATTTTTGCTGTACATGCTTCTGGCAAGCAAGTAAGCACCCTTAGAGATTTTTGCGCGGTGAGCATTGTCAGTCAAAAGCTTGAGTACAGCTGCCGAAAAGCTGCTGTTATCATCTGTGATGATACAATTCACGCCATCGGTGCCCTCAATACCATCCATCGAGAAGCTGGTAGCTACCAGGGGCATGCCGTGAGAGAAGGCTTCAATGTTTTTGACTTTCATGCCTGCGCCGCTCACGATCGGTGAGATAACAACTTTTGAGGCGGCGTAAGTGTTGGTCAAGTTTTCTACTCGACCCAAGTATAGAATGCTGTCGTTTTTTAGGGCTTTTACCGAAGCGATATTGCTCACTTCGCCAGCAATGGCAAGGCGGACGCCAGGCATCGCCTTTCGAATGGCTGGCAGGCAGTGACGAATAAAGTTTTTGATTCCCTCTGCGTTAAACGGCGACGCAGATCCGACGAAAAGAATATCGTATATTTCTTTTCCCGGGATGTGTTTGCGTTGGAAATCATTGAATGCAGGAAGCGTCAGGATTTTCTGTTCTGGCAGCCTTTCCTTGATTTCCCTGGTTTCGTTCGGGTTGATCGAAATGACATATTCATATTTCGAGAGAAGACCAAACTCTTCGGCCTCGAATTTTTTCATGTCTATTTGCTTTTTAAACGTCCCGCTTTTTATCGCGGCATTAATGATGCTCGTTTGGATGTCGTGCGTGTCAACAATTTTAATCCCGCGATAGCTGCTCGGAATCGCACGGTCAAGCTTTACGTAGTTGACCAGGATATGGCTTGGATTGATTTCCTTAACCATCTGGTGAACAAGTTTTTTGTAACTGTCCGGACAGGAGTCTCTGTTGGATACCTGGCCCTTGTCGGTGAGCTTGTGGAATTTTGTGAGAATCGGATTGGCAGGTTGCTTGTTGAACCTCGGGTGCCTTCTTACTTCCACTGCCTCGATAGTGGGGTAGTGGTTCTTTATTTCCGCTTGAACGGAGGCCGAGCTTCTATCCTCTTGATTGAAGTTCAAGATGGCCAGCGAAACCTTGTGTCCCGCTTCGAGAAGTACTTTCAGAGTCTGGTCGATACGGCTCTGGTTGCCCTTGAAAACCGGAAACGGGATTTCAGGAGTAAGAACGAGGATGTGCTTTTCTTGTTTCATGAGACTAGGTTTACCAATGAGGAAATGGAGATAGGTATTCATGCGGGTTCGGTGGCTACGTCTACTCGACCGTACCTATCTTCAAATCGGACGATGTCGTCCTCGCCCAAATATCCGCCTGATTGAACTTCAATCATTTCCAGAGGGATTTTCCCGGGGTTCTCAAGCGCGTGGACGACGCCTACTGGGATGTAAGTCGACTGATTTTCGGTCAGCAGTATTTGCTTGTCGCCAATCGATACTTTCGCCGTGCCAGTCACGACAATCCAGTGTTCTGCGCGGTGATGATGCATCTGTACCGAGAGCTTCTGCCCTGGTGCAACAGTGATGCGCTTCACCTGATAGCGCGGACCATGGTCAATGGAGTCGTAGGCACCCCACGGGCGATACACCTTACGGTGATTGGTCGCTTCAGTGCGTGCGCTCTGTTTAATGCGATCAACCAGCAGTTTTACGTCCTGCGCCTTGTCCTTGGCCGCAACCATCACAGCGTCTGCGGTTTCGACCACAATGACGTCATCCAGGCCCAGTACGGACACCATGCGGTGCTCAGCGTGAACATAGGCATTGCGCGTGGCTTCGAGCATGACGTCGCCGCGGGATGCATTTCCCTGGGAGTCCTTTTCGGCGATTTCCCAGACTGCCGACCATGAGCCGACATCGTTCCACCCGGCGTCCAGAGGGACCACTGACACCTGGTTGGATCGTTCCATCACGGCATAGTCGATGGAAATGTTTTCTGCAGTTGCAAAGGCCATGGTGTCCAGGCGGGTGAAGTCCAGGTCTTCCTTGGCATTTCTCAGCGCCGCCTGCACGGCATCCAGCACTTGCGGGGCGTGTTCTTCCAATTGAGCGAGCATGCTTGATGCCTGGAACAGGAACATGCCGCTGTTCCAATAATACCGGCCATCAGCCAGGTATTGCTCTGCAGTGGCGAGGTCCGGTTTTTCAACAAATTCTTGAACAGCCTGAATTTCGTCGGATTTCTCTGCGACGCGAATGTAGCCGTAACCGGTTTCGGCTTTGTTCGGTACGATCCCGAACGTCACTATCCGGCCGTCACGCGCTGCGGGGGCGCCTGTTTCGAAAGCCTTGTGCAGCGCATCAAGATCATCGAAGACGTGGTCGGCAGGCAACACCAGCAGCAATTCGTCCCTGCCCGAAGCCAAGGCCTTCACGACCGCTGCAGCAATGGCGGGGGCGGTGTTACGACCGATCGGCTCGAGCAAAATAGCCTGGGGGTTGATGCCCAGTGCGCGGCACTGTTCAGCCACCAGGAAACGGTGGTCTTCGTTACTCACAACGATCGGGGTCAGCGGTCCATCCTGGATGCCCGCCAACCGCGACAACGTCGCCTGGAACAACGACTGGTCGCCGTTGAGTGTGAGGAACTGCTTTGGGTGCATGGCACGCGAAAGCGGCCAGAGCCTGGAGCCTGAGCCACCAGAAAGTATTACCGGGATCATGTAATTTCCCTATCGCTGATCAAATTTCAAAGGTTACTTGTAAGCGCCAACCGTGCGGCCCAACACCATGGTCTGTACGATTGGCGAGATAACTTTTTGCCACTCGTAAATCGCGGCGTTGGTCACGTAAATGGTGTCATCCGGTTTGATCATGATCTGGCGGGCGTAGAAAACCGCTGCCGGATCACGCATGTCCAGGCGCAGGACTGTTGGTTTCGGGTTGGTTCCTTCACCCATGCGGAACACGAATACGCCTTCCGGGTTAGCGTTGGCTTCTCGTAGTCCGCCGACGCTGCCCAGTGCATCAAGCAAGCTGGTGTTCTGTGCTGGCAGGTCTTTGAGGCCTGGTTCGCCAACCGCGCCCATGGCGACGAAGCGTTGACGCGCACGGTCCAGCACTACTTCCGAGTTAGGACGCAGGACCATGTTGTTGCCGGCCAATACGTCCTCATAGTTGAACTGCTGAACCTGGCTGCCTGTACGCACCGTGACGTTGACCAGATGGGGCTCCATGACTGGACCGCCAGCCTGGTTGACGGCATCCAGCAGCGTCAGTGGACCTTGCAGGGTGCTGAAGCGGCCAGGGGATTTGACCGCACCGGCTACCAATACCGAGCCCGACAGGTCACCGACCAGTTCAACGTGGGTCTGCACGTCGGTGGTCACGCCTTTGAGCTGTTTGCGGATCATGTTCTCAACTTCGTTGAGCGTCATGCCAGCGACGAACTGACGGCCGACGTAGGGCAGGGAGATCATGCCTTGGTCGTCGATGCGAGTCTTAAGCTGCGTACCACCAGCGGACAGCGGGGCGAACAGCGCCGAGCCTTCAGGTGCGTTGTCGGTGATCAGCACGTTGAGAATGTCACCGGCCATCAGCCGCGCCGAGGGGGCGACGGGCTTGGCGATGCTCGATTGCATCGGGCGTACTGCACCGCGCATGTACGGCGCTATGGTGCTGGCGTTGATCTCGACCAGGTTGTACGGCTGGTTTTTGCTTTCGATATCGCCCTTGTAAGGGCCGGCGCCCGACAAGGTGCCGCCGCATCCGGCCAGACCCAGGGTTGCCAGGGTCAATGCTGCCAGTGTCAGGTTGAACTTGTGGGAGACTACAAGGGATTTAATCACGGTGATCCTCGATCGAAGCCAGGATGAAGCGGGTTATGCCGTACAGCATGAGCAGGGCTAGCAAGATGGTTGCCAGGTTGTAAAGACGCTCTGGGTACAGGGCCAGTTGGGGGCTGTTCGGGCTGACCACGGTGACCAGGGTGCGGATTTTCTTGCTGGCCTCAATACGGGCATTGTCGAGGGCGGCGACTGCGGTTTTATAGCTCTCTTCAGCGATGCCGGCGTCTAGGGTCAACTGTTGGAAGCGCGAGGCGACAACGTTCAGCTGGGAGCCGTCGGGGGACGAAACTAGCAGACGTTTTTCCTTGGCCAGTTGCTGGGTGATGGCACTGACCTTCTGCTTTTGCTGTTTAACCTGCGGCGAGTCAGGCAGCAGCTTGTAGAGCATTTCGGTGAGCACGGCCTGCTCTTTAGTGTACTGGCCTTCGAGGTCGGCAATGATGGTGGCGCGGCTTTGGGCCGTGTTGCCGCCATCCAGGACTTTGTTGTCATTCTGGAAGTCGATCAGTTCGGTTTTACGTTCGGCGTAGTTGGTGCGCGCCGTTTGCAGCTCGCCAGTGGCGAAATTCATCTGCTCGCGGGCAATGCTGTGGCTGACTTCGTTGACGAAGTGTTCGCTGGCTTCAAGGATGGCGCGCAGCATCTGCTCCGACAGTTCGGGGGTAAAGGCTTGTACCTCGACCCGAAGCAGACCGGTGGTTTCGTCGTAGTGGGCGGAAACCATGCGCTGGTAGTACTGGAGCAGGTCTTCACGCTCTGCGTCTTTGTTCAACCAGAAGAAAATATCGTTGCGCTGGGCGGCGTATTGCTCGATCCAGTGCAAGCGTTCTTCCAGCAATAGCATCATGTCCATCGACACGATGTATTCCCGCAGGTACAAAGTTTCCTCCCTGGAAGCCGGGTTCGTACCGGTCAGCAGGGTGGCCAGTCCGGGCATAGCGGCACTCTGGTTGCCGCCATCCTGGCGGACCACCACCTGGGCGGAGCTGACATATCGATCGATGGCGAACATGCCGTAATAGATGGCCGCCAAGGCCAGTGGCAGAACCACCAGGCCAATTGCCAGGCGCCAGCCCTTGAGTTTACCCGTACTGCTCATATGTGATGCATCCTTGAAGTGGAACGGTGCTGCGATATAAGGGGGGGTGTGTGGTCAGGTGTTGTAGGCCTTGATGCCTTCGGCGACGTCGTCGTAAATCTGGACACCGCCGTCGCGCACCAGTAGCACGACGTCACAGAGCTTTTGGATTTCGGGCATGCTGTGGGAAACCAGCACCACTTTGGATTTCTTCAGGCGCTCTTCGAACACGTCAGCGCATTTGCGCTTGAACTGGGCATCACCCACCGACATCACTTCGTCGATCAGGTAGTAGTCAAAGTCGAAGGCCATGCTCAGGCCGAACGCCAGGCGCGAACGCATGCCGGAGGAGTAGGTCTTGACGGGTTCATCGATCCAACTGCCGATTTCGGCAAAGTCTTCGACGTAGGCAACCTTTGCACGCATGGCGTCGCCGACCGCACCGTAGACGCGGCTGACGAACTTGATGTTCTCGCGGCCGGTCATGCTGCCCTGGAAGCCACCGGACAAACCGACTGGCCAGGAAATGCTCTTGTTGGTGGCAATGGTGCCGGAGTCCGGCACATCGGCGCCGCCCAACAGGCGAACCAGGGTCGATTTACCCGCGCCATTGCGGCCGATGAGGCCGATGTTTTTGTCGGCAGGGATCTTCAGTGAGAGGTCACGGAAAACATGGCGGCGCCCTTTGGGGGTCAGGTAAGACTTGGTGATATTTCTGAGCTCGAACACGGTAAGCCTGCGGTTAGCCGTTCTTGGTGGAGATCAAATGCAGTCGACGAACCCGGTATGTGCCGAGCGATACGAACAACAAAACCAGGGTGACAGCGATTACGTACTCAAGAGAGACGCCATCGACGGGCACGTAGTAAGGGAAGATCTCGGCGCGGATCAGTTCCAGCAAGTGCAGGAACGGGTTGAGCAATAGCAGAGGCAGCATCGCGTGAGGCAGGTAGGCCGCGGGTATCAGGACGCCGGAAATGAAATACAGCGGGAAAAACATCATGCGGATGAATATCTTGCTGCCCGGAATCGCGTGAGCAATCAACGCCAGAAGCATCCCCAGTCCGAAGGCAAACAGCAGGCCCAGCAGGATAGTCAGTACCCATTGGATAGGAGCTTTAACCGACATGTCGAAGCCGTACCAGGCGAAGCCAAACACCAGGATGGCGTAGACGAGGGCGGAGATGCTGAACTCCACCAGGACCCGGGCGATGAAAGTGTCGAGGGGTTTGATCTGTTTGTAGGCAAACAGCGAACGGTTTTCCCTGGGGCTGTCCATCAAGCGCAACGCTGTGTTGCGAAACAGCAGGAAGGGTGCGAGTCCAACCAGGACGAAAACGGGAAATTCGAGTCCGGCTACCGTTCTGCCGCGAATCAGAGCGAACAGCGTACTCAAGATCAATAGGTGGGCAATCGGCTCAAGTAGCGTCCACACCGCACCCATGCGGCTCGCACCTATACGCGCGCGCGCTTCGCGCAGAACCAGGGCGAAAATGACGGATTTTTTGATTTGCAGAGAGGAGCGGGGCTTCAACATGATTTACCGCACAGCACAACAACGCGATAAACGCGTTGCTTGAATTCATTTTCAGAAGACTATCTGCCAATGTAGGGCAGATTGATTCCATTCGTGGGGCGGGAGGTTAAACGCTGTGCCCGACAGGAGTCAAGCTGCATAGTTCCCTACCGATAACCGGCTGTATTTGCCATCGGGGAGGGCATTTTGACAGATTTGACCTTTTAGTCAGAACTCGATGAGTGATGGCTCAGGTGGCCATCATTGGGTAAGTGAATAAACCAAAGTGCAGCAGATTTAAACCGAAGTGGGTGGCGATGGCGGCGGCCAGTCCGCCGAATCGATAGGCCAGTCCGTAACCAATGCCCGCCAGGGTCGCCAGCAAAATCCATTGCCAGCCAGCGCCCCAATGGGCCATTCCGAACAGAAGCGCGGCGATCAGCAGTGCAAGATATTCGCCATAGGGCAGATGCTGGAAGCGTCGGCTCAGGCCTCCTTGCAGGTAACCCCGAAACAGCGCTTCTTCGACCAATGTCACCAGCAACAGGTTGTTGTTTATCCACAACCACGCCTGGGGAGGCCATTTCGGTGCCCACTCGACTATCCCCACAAGCCATGCGCTTCCCAGCGTAACGATTGCCGTCAGGCTCAGGATCAGGGCAACTGCCTTCAATGCTTGCAGCACCGAGTGGCGGCCGATGATCCATGGGCATATGAGCAGCAGCCAGAAACCTATCAGCGGTTTATCCAGATTGAGGTTCATCGAGAAGGGCGTGGCGTTCTCGGTGAAGCGTTCCTGGTCGATCATTCGGGCGCTGTGAAATCCCGGCCACCAATGCAGCGCCAGGGTGAGGGCCAGGAGGATGAACAGGGCGTGGCCAAGATAGCGGCCGTAGCGGATGTGTTGTTGCTGGACGGCGAATCCGGCGAGTAGCAGCAGGAGAATGGCGATGCTCGCCTGGGCGGTGATTTGCCCGTAGGTGAGTGCCAGGACATAGCCGGCAGAGAGGAGTGTCAGGTATGGCCAGGGCATTACGAGCATGAACATTTCCTTGTTTCAGGTGAGCTCGCTTTAATGTGGGGCATTTAGGCAGATATGGCCGTGCGTCTGCAATTGTGGTGCTGTGTTTTAGTGCGTAAAACAGAGTGTGTGACTATGTTTAAAGGTACCTGACATTCGTTGGAAGGGTGCACTGCCGAATCCTGCTGGAAAAAGGGGAAGCATATGACAAGTTGGTCCGTGATCTCTGTGACGTTGGTGATGTTGATGCCTCTTATGACCCTGGTTACTTCGTTAAGGGGGTGGATCATGCATTTCAAAATTGAAGGCGACACCGAGTACTAGTTGCGGTTTGACCAGATACTGGTCCTTTCAAGAGCGCTAACACTGAGCACAGGGATGTGGTTCCCCCGCAAATATGGAATTTTGTGCGTAGTGCTATTCCCTTCAAAGCTGCGCGCCTGTTGGCAGATCTGTCGACTGGGCGGTCGTCTTCGCTGGCAAGCCAGCTCCTACAGGGGGCTGAATGCATTCGAAATCAGGTCGGCCGGTAGGCGCCTTGCTTTTGCATGTTCGCCAAGCGTGGTAACTGTGCTGCTGAGGAGCCTCAGCACAGGGTCGAGGCTCAATGAACGGCCGAGGACCTTGGGACAGGCACGCAATCAAACCTGGAAACTTCTTTGATCCAGAATCGACGGTATTCGGTTTGGTCTGGCGCCAACGGCTTGTGATTTGACCAGGCGTGTCCTGTTTTCAAGCTTTCGCGATACGCTTCCCACTCTTTTTCTTCGGCGATTTCCTTCGCCTTTTTCTCATCGTCGAACCAACCAAGAACATACACTTCGCCTTGATCGATTCCGTGCTCGATCAATAGATAAATCTCTTTCATACGCTAAACCCATAACGACAAATTTCTAAAATACCCTACCACAGCGTATTGCCCTGGCTATCGGCAGGGGATTTCGTTTCTTGAGTAAATATGGGGCGCTGGGTCTTGGATAGTCGTTTTTGGTTGAGATATCAGGCGGTCCAGTGAATCTCGCAGGCGTTCTGACTCGCGGTGATCACCTGGAAGACAATCATCGGCTGTCAGGGCGCCATCGCTGGCAAGCCAGCTCCTACAGTGGATTTTGGGTACAGTCGCGAGGGAATGGTCGGCTGTGAGGGCGCCTTCGCTGGCAAGCCAGCTCCTACAGTGGTTTTGGGTACAGTCGCGAGGGAATGGTTGGCTGTGTGGGCGCCTTCGCTGGCAAGCCAGCTCCTACAGGGGGTTGGGTACAGTCGTGAGGGAATGGTCGGCTGTGAGGGCGCTATCGCCAGCAGGCTGGCTCCCACAGTGGATCGGGTGCATCCCGGGGCGATTGGTTGGCTGTGAGGGCGCCATCGCTGGCAAGCCAGCTCCTACAGTGGTTTTGGGTACAGTCGCGAGGGAATGGTTGGCTGTTAGGGCGCCTTCGCTGGCAAGCCAGCTCCTACAGGGGGTAGGGTGCAGTCGTGAGGGAATGGTCGGCTTTGAGGGCGCCATCGCTGGCAAGCCGGCTCCTGCAGGGGATTTGGTGCAGTCGCGAGGGAATGGTGGGCTGTTAGGGCGCTATCGCCAGCAGGCTGGCTCCCATAGTGGATTGAGTGCATTCGCAAGTAATTAGTTGGTTGTAAGGACGCCTTCGCCGGCAAGGTGCTTGGATGGCAGGTTGTAAGTGAGGGCGTCAGGCGCGGTTACCGAAGTAACGGCGCCTGAAGCACCAACACTTGTTATCCCGCGCTTACGACGCAATCAA
The DNA here is from genome assembly GCF_035065025.1 of Pseudomonas sp. YuFO8. Lineage (NCBI taxonomy): Bacteria > Pseudomonadati > Pseudomonadota > Gammaproteobacteria > Pseudomonadales > Pseudomonadaceae > Pseudomonas > Pseudomonas sp. YuFO8. Next base: position 24,811 of record NZ_JAXDEQ010000046.1, read on the forward strand.
CTGCCGCAACACGTAGTGCAAAATTCCTCCCGACTTGAAGTACTCCACCTCATTGAGCGTATCAATCCTGCACAACACTTCGATTTTTTCCCGGCTGCCATTCTCCCGGGTGATGACCAGTGTCAGGTTCATCCGCGGGGTCAGTTCGGCGCCGGTCAGGCCGAGGATGTCCAGGGTTTCCCGGCCGGTCAGGTTCAGGCTCTTGCGGTTCTGGTCGAGTTTGAACTGCAGCGGTAGCACGCCCATGCCCACCAGGTTGGAGCGGTGGATGCGCTCGAAGCTTTCGGCGATGACGGCCTTGATGCCCAGCAGGTTGGTGCCCTTGGCGGCCCAGTCGCGGCTGGAGCCGGTGCCGTATTCCTGGCCGGCGATGACCACCAGTGGGGTGCCGGAGGCCTGGTAGCGCATGGCGGCGTCGTAGATCGGCAGTTTTTCGCCGGTGGGGATGTAGTAGGTGTTGCCGCCTTCTTCGCCGTGGAGCATTTCGTTGCGAATGCGGATGTTGGCGAAGGTGCCGCGCATCATCACCTGGTGGTTGCCGCGGCGTGAGCCGTAGGAGTTGAAGTCGCGCGGTTCCACGCCTTTTTCCCGCAGGTACTGGCCTGCGGGGCTGTCGGCCTTGATGTTGCCGGCGGGGGAGATGTGGTCGGTGGTCACCGAGTCGCCGAGCAGGGCGAGGATGCGTGCGCTGCTGACGTCCTTGACCACCGGTGGCGGGCCGCCGATATCGTCGAAGAACGGTGGATGCTGGATGTAGGTCGAGTCGTCCTGCCAGACGTAGGTGGCCGCTTGCGGCACTTCGATGGCTTGCCATTGTTCGTCGCCGGCGAACACTTCGGCGTATTCCTTGTGGAACATGGCGGTGTTGACCCGTTCGACTGCCTCAGCGATTTCCTGGCTGCTGGGCCAGATGTCGCGCAGGTACACCGGCTGGCCGTTCTGGTCTTCGCCCAGGGGCTCGCGGCTGAGGTCGATGCGTACGGTGCCGGCCAGGGCATAGGCGACCACCAGCGGTGGCGAGGCCAGCCAGTTGGTTTTCACCAGCGGGTGGACTCGGCCCTCGAAGTTGCGGTTGCCCGACAGCACCGAGGCTACGGTCAGGTCGGCTTTCTGGATGGCTTTTTCGATGGGTTCCGGCAGTGGCCCGGAGTTGCCGATGCAGGTGGTGCAGCCATAACCGACCAGGGCAAAACCCAGGGCGTCGAGGTACTGCGTCAGGTCGGCGGCCTTGTAGTAGTCGGTAACCACTTTGGAGCCGGGGGCCAGCGAGCTTTTCACCCAGGGTTTGCGCCGCAGGCCTTTTTCCACGGCTTTTTTCGCCAGCAGCCCGGCCGCCATCATCACGCTCGGGTTGGAGGTGTTGGTGCAGGAGGTGATGGCGGCGATCACCACCGCGCCGTTTTTCAGGCGAATGGTCTGGCCTTCGAATTCGTAGTCCACTTCGCCGGCCATGTCCGCATTGCCCACCGCCACGCCGCCACCACCTTCGCTTTCCAGGCGGCCTTCTTCCTTGCTGGTGGGTTTGAGTTGCAGGCCGATGAAGTCGCTGAAGGCTTGCGCGACGTTCGGCAGCGAGACGCGGTCTTGCGGGCGCTTGGGCCCGGCGAGGCTGGCTTCGACGCTGGCCAGGTCCAGGGCCAGGCTGTTGGTGAATTGCGGTTCCTTGCCAGGCAGGCGCCACAGGCCCTGGGCCTTGCTGTAGGCCTCGACCAGTTTGACCGTGGCGTCGGGGCGGCCGGACAGGCGCAGGTAGCTCAAGGTCACGTCGTCCACCGGGAAGAAGCCGCAGGTGGCGCCGTATTCCGGCGCCATGTTGGCGATGGTCGCGCGGTCGGCCAGGGGCAGGTCGGCCAGGCCGTCGCCGTAGAACTCGACGAATTTGCCGACAACGCCTTTCTTGCGCAGCATCTGGGTGACGGTCAGCACCAGGTCGGTGGCGGTGATGCCTTCCTTGAGTTTGCCGGTGAGCTTGAAGCCGATCACTTCGGGAATCAGCATCGACACCGGTTGGCCGAGCATCGCCGCTTCGGCTTCGATGCCGCCGACGCCCCAGCCAAGTACGCCGAGGCCGTTGATCATGGTGGTGTGGGAGTCGGTGCCGACCAGGGTGTCGGGGAAGGCGTAGGTGCGGCCGTCTTCGTCCTTGGTCCAGACGGTGCGGCCCAGGTATTCCAGGTTGACCTGGTGACAGATGCCGGTGCCGGGCGGCACCACGCTGAAGTTGTCGAAGGCGCTCTGGCCCCAGCGCAGGAAGGCGTATCGCTCGCCGTTGCGCTGCATTTCGATGTCGACGTTCTGTTCGAAGGCGCTGCTGGTGGCGAATTTATCGACCATCACCGAGTGGTCGATCACCAGGTCCACCGGCGACAGCGGGTTGATGCGCTGCGGGTCACCGCCGGCCTTGGCCATGGCCGCGCGCATGGCGGCCAGGTCGACCACGGCGGGCACGCCGGTGAAGTCCTGCATCAGCACCCGCGCCGGGCGGTATTGGATCTCGCGGTCGGAGCGGCGCTCCTTGAGCCACGCGGCAATGGCCTTGAGGTCGGCGCCGGTGACGGTCTTGGCGTCTTCCCAGCGCAGCAGGTTTTCCAGCAGCACCTTGAGCGACATGGGCAGCGCGTCGAGGTCGCCGAGGCTCCTGGCGGCCTCCGGCAGGCTGTAATAGTGGTAGGTCTTGTCGTCGACTTGCAGGGTTTTAAGGGTCTTCAGGCTATCGAGGGACGGCATTACGGTCACTCCTTGGAGTCCGCACGGGTACGGACTGAGGGAACGGGCAGAGCATTAAACCTAGCCCTGTTTTAAGTAGCTGGCTAATAACTGGACTCTATGGGCAAGTCCGAGGTTCCGAAGTCGGCTATCATGCGCCGGTTTTCGTGACAGGCTTTGCGTTAGCGCAAGTCTGGGCATCGCGCAGTGGTTGAATGTCTCGCCATCTGCCCAGGAGTAAGAATGAACACCCTTTTCATGCATTGCCGGCCGGGCTTCGAAGGTGAAGTCTGTTCCGAGATTTCCGACCTCGCCGCACAACTGAACGTGGCCGGTTATGCCAAGGCCAAGGCGGCCAGCGCCTGCGCCGAGTTTGTCTGCACCGAGGAAGACGGCGCCGAGCGCCTGATGCGCGGGCAGCGTTTTACCAACCTGATCTTCCCGCGCCAGTGGGCCCGGGGGATCTTCATCGACCTGCCGGAGAGCGATCGCATCAGCGTGATCCTCGCGCACCTGGCGGATTTCCCGACCTGCGGCAGCCTGTGGCTGGAAGTGGTCGACACCAATGATGGCAAGGAGCTGTCGAATTTCTGCAAGAAGTTCGAAGGCCCGCTGCGCAAGGCGCTGACCGGCGCCGGCAAGCTGGTGGACGATGCGACCAAGCCGCGCTTGTTGCTGACGTTCAAGAGTGGTCGTGAAGTGTTCGTTGGCCTGGCGGAGTCGAACAACTCGGCGATGTGGCCGATGGGCATTCCGCGCCTGAAATTCCCCCGCGAGGCGCCGAGCCGTTCGACCTTGAAGCTCGAAGAGGCCTGGCACCATTTCATCCCGCGGGACCAGTGGGACGAGCGCCTGCACAGCGACATGACCGGTGTCGACCTGGGCGCGGCGCCCGGCGGCTGGACCTGGCAGTTGGTCAACCGCGGCATGCTGGTGACCGCTATCGATAATGGCCCGATGGCTGAAAGCCTGATGGACACCGGCCTGGTGCAGCATTTGATGGCCGACGGTTTCACCTTCAAGCCCAAGCAGCCGGTGGACTGGATGGTGTGCGACATTGTCGAGAAACCGGCTCGTAACGCGGCGATGCTGGAGGAGTGGATCGGCGAGGGGCATTGCCGCGAGGCGGTGGTCAACCTCAAGTTGCCGATGAAGCAGCGGTATGCCGAGGTGAAGCGTTTGCTGGAGCGTATTGCCGATGGTTTCAAGGCGCGGGGGATCAAGGTCGAGATCGGCTGCAAACAGCTGTACCACGACCGTGAGGAAGTGACCTGCCACCTGCGCCGCCTGGACGTGAAGAAAACCAAGTCCCGCTGAGACGAACGGCCCCATGTGGGAGCGGGCTTGCTCGCGAAGGCGTCGTGTCAGTCGACATCAACGCTGGTGACACACCGCTTTCGCGAGCAAGCCCGCTCCCACAGGACCGTGGTAATTCCACAAGGGCGGCGTAATGCCACAGATGACCGAACACCCGGCAATGGGCGACAATGCCGGCAAGTTTCAGGAGTGAATCATGAGTGAATTGCTTGATACGCCGGTAGACGGCACCCTCGATGCCACCGGCCTCAACTGCCCGGAGCCGGTGATGATGCTGCACCAGCACATCCGTGACCTGGTGCCCGGCGGCCTGCTCAAGGTGATCGCCACCGATCCGTCGACCCGCCGCGATATCCCCAAGTTCTGCGTGTTTCTCGACCATGAGCTGGTGGGGCAGCATGAAGATGCCGGCACCTACCTCTACTGGATCCGCAAGAAGTCGGATTAACCTGTACAGAACAAATGTGGGAGCCAGCCTGCTGGCGATGGCTGACTCAAACTCGACATCATTGTTGACTGAACCACCGCAATCGCCAGCAGGCTGGCTCCCACAGGTTCAACCCTGGCTGTTGCGAATACGCTTGCGCGCACTGCGCGTCAGGCGGATCGACAGCATCAGCGCCGCGCAGCTCAGGCCGACGATCAAACCCTGCCACAGCCCGCTCGGGCCGCTTGGCGTGCCGAACCAGTCGGTCAGGCCGAGGGTGTAGCCCACTGGCAGGCCGATGCCCCAGTAGGCGAACAGCGTCAGGATCATCGTCACCCGGGTGTCCTGATAGCCGCGCAACGCACCGGCCGCCGTGACCTGGATCGCATCGGAAAACTGGAACAGCGCTGAATACACGATCAACATCGCCGCCACCCGGATCACCGTCGGGTCCGCCGTGTAGATGGTTGCGATGTGCTCACGCAGCAACAGCATCAAACTCGCCGAGAGACAGGCATACGCCAGCGCCGTGCCCATGCCGACGCCCGCGGCGAAGCGCGCTTCCCGGGGTTGCTCGCGCCCCAGCGCCTGGCCGACGCGCACGGTCACAGCCATGCCCAGGGAGTAGGGGATCATGAACACCAGCGAGCTGAAGTTCAGGGCGATCTGGTGCCCGGCGACCACGGTGGCGCCGAGGCTGCCGATCAGCAGGGCGATCACCGCGAAGATGCTCGACTCGGCGAACACGGCAATACCGATGGGCAGGCCGATGCCCAGCAGGCGCTTGATCACCGACCATTGCGGCCAGTCGAAACGGCTGAACAGCTGGCTCGATTGATACGCCGGCGCCCAGCGCTCCCAGCCGGCCATGCCCAGGGCCATCACCCACATCACGATCGCCGTGGCCCAGCCGCAACCGACGCCGCCCATGGCCGGCACGCCGAAGTGGCCATAGATGAACACGTAGTTCAGCGGAATGTTCAGCGCCAGGCCGCACAGGCCCAGCACCATCGCCGGACGGGTGCGCCCCAGGCCGTCACTGAAGCAGCGCAGCACATGGTAGATAGCGACCGCCGGCAGGCCACTGGCGATGCCGTGCAGGTACTGCATGCAGGGGCCGATCAGTTCGGGATCGACCTTCATCACGTGCAAGACCGGTTCGGCACCCAGCAGCAGGCCAGTGGCGATCAGGCCCACCACCAGGGCCAGCCACAGCGCCTGGCGCACGATCGGGCCGATCTCGCTGTGGGTGCCGGCACCGAAGCGCTGGGCGACTTTCGGCGTGGTGGCCAGCAACGTGCCGGTCATCAGCAGGAACACCGGCACCCAGATCGAGTTGCCCAGCGCCACCGCCGCCAGGTCGCGCGGCCCGACCCGGCCGGCCATCACCGCATCGACGAAGCCCATCGCCGTGGTGGCCAGTTGCGCGATCATGATCGGCAGGGCCAGGCCGAGCAGGTTTTTCAGCTCCAGGCGGACCCGGGCGGGGCGGGAGAGGGAAGGGCTGGTGGTGTGGTCGGTCACGGAGTTCAAGGGCAAAACGTCCAAATATGTTGGCTGCGCGGGTGCGCATTCTACAGATTGACGCAGCGGTCAGGAAAAGACTGTGTTGGGGATTTGTAATCCTGTGGGAGCGAGCTTGCTCGCGATGGAGGTCAACGATGACGAGGGCTGCCTGAATAAACGCGGCGTTCTCAGGTTTTTCGCGAGCAAGCTCGTTCCTACAGGGGCATCGATGCTAGGCGCAACACGTCAACTACGCCTACACTGCCGATCCGCCAAAGGAGCCTGACATGCTGATTGTTGCCGACGAAAATATCCCCCTGCTAGACGCCTTCTTTGAACATTTCGGTGAAATCCGCCGGGTGCCGGGGCGCTCCATCGACCGCGCCACGGTCGAGCAGGCCGATGTGTTGCTGGTGCGCTCGGTCACCCGCGTCGACCGTGCGTTGCTGGAAGGCAGCAAGGTGCGCTTCGTCGGCACCTGCACCATCGGCACCGATCACCTGGATCTGGATTACTTTCAACAGGCCGGCATCACCTGGTCCAGCGCGCCGGGCTGCAACGCCCGGGGCGTGGTCGACTACGTGCTTGGCAGCTTGCTGACCCTGGCTGAAATCGAAGGCGCCGACCTGACTCAACGCACTTACGGTGTTGTGGGGGCTGGTGAGGTGGGTGGACGATTGGTCAAGGTCCTGCAGGGCCTGGGCTGGAAGGTGCTGGTCTGCGATCCGCCACGCCAGGCCGCTGAAGGGGGCGATTACGTCAGCCTTGAGCAGATCATCGAGCAGTGCGACGTGATCAGCCTGCACACACCATTGACCCGGCAGGGTGACCAGCCGACCTGGCATCTGCTCGATGAAAAACGCTTGAACCAGCTCAAGCCCGGCACCTGGCTGATCAACGCCAGCCGTGGCCCGGTGGTGGACAATCGCGCCTTGCGCCAGGTGCTGCTGCAGCGCGAAGACCTGCAGGCGGTACTCGATGTCTGGGAGGCCGAGCCCGAAGTCGACGTGGCCTTGGCCGAACTCTGCGTGCTGGCCACGCCGCACATTGCCGGCTACAGCCTCGATGGCAAGCAACGCGGAACGGCGCAGATCTATCAGGCGTACTGCGAGTTCCTCGGGCAAGCGCCCCAGGTCAGCCTGACCGACTTGCTGCCAGCCCCGTGGCTGTCGCAGGTGACGTTGAGTGCGGACACCGACCCGGCCTGGGCCCTGGCGATGTTGTGCCGCGGGGTGTACGACCCGCGCCGTGACGATGCGGATTTTCGCCGCAGCCTTGTGGGCAGTGTGAGTGAGCAGCGTGCGGCGTTCGATGGGCTGCGCAAAAACTATCCATCGCGACGCGAGATCGACGGGTTGCAGGTGCGCATTGATGGGGATGCGCCGGCGTTGCGGCAGATCGTGGCGGCTCTGGGCGCGACGGCTATCTGAAAATCGGGTAATAAAAAACCCGGCCCAAATGGGCCGGGTCAATGAAGACGGTGGCTACATCACTCTTGTTCGGCAGGCTTGACCAATCGCTTCTCCAGTTCGCTGCACGCGTGCTGGATCATGTTTTCAGTGATCGGTACTTCGCGGCCCTGTTCATCGATTATCGAGCACCCCAGAGACTGGTCTGGCTGCGTGCGGATCACTTCAATCTTGTCATCGCTGCGTTGTTGCAAGGACATGGCCTGTCTCCTCATCAGGTTGTGTGCCTAGATTAAAACCATCAGGTGACCAGGCTGTGACAACTCCCTGCGATCGCTCCTGAACGGCATCGCCAGTCGACCAGAAATATCCCGACATGGCTACCGCAACTTTAGACCAATAGCGTCTAGGCACTAGACTTCACGGTCATAATTAACCTGACTCATTCTGATTCAACAGGTTCCACCCTCGGGTCGGTGTACGCTGATCCTGTCAATTACTGCGTTGTGGATGATGCAAATGCTCACTGTTCGTCACCGTCGTGCGATTCGCCTGGCCAGTCGTTTCATCGCGCCTTATCGCTGGCACGCGCTGGGTGCCCTGTTCGCGCTGGTCGTCACGGCGGGCATTACCTTGTCCATGGGGCAGGGCATTCGCCTGTTGGTGGATCAAGGGTTCATGACCCAGTCGCCGCATCTGCTCAACCAGTCCATCGGCTTGTTCATGCTGCTGGTGATCGGCCTGGCGGTCGGCACCTTCGCCAGGTTTTACCTGGTGTCGTGGATCGGCGAGCGCTGCGTCGCCGACATCCGTCGCCGGGTGTTCAATCATCTGGTCTACTTGCACCCGGGGTTCTACGAGGACAACCGCAGCTCCGAGATCCAGTCGCGGCTGACCGCCGATACCACGCTGCTGCAATCGGTGATCGGCTCTTCCCTGTCGCTGTTCCTGCGCAATTTGCTAATGGTGATCGGCGGGATCGTCCTGCTGTTTGTCACCAATCCCAAGCTCACCAGCATCGTGGTGATTGCCTTGCCGTTGGTGATTGCGCCGATCCTGATTTTCGGCCGGCGGGTGCGCAGCCTGTCGCGCCTGAGCCAGGACCGGATTGCCGATATCGGCAGCTATGTGTCCGAGACCCTGGGCCAGATCAAGACCGTGCAGGCCTACAACCACCAGGCCCAGGACGAGCAGCGTTTCGCCGTCACCGTGGAGGAGGCGTTCGACACGGCGCGCAAGCGCATCTTCCAGCGGGCCTGGCTGATTACCCTGGTGATCGTGCTGGTATTGGGCGCCGTCGGCGTGATGCTTTGGGTCGGCGGCATGGACGTGATTGCCGGGCGGATTTCCGCGGGTGAGCTGGCGGCGTTCGTTTTCTACAGCCTGATCGTCGGCAGTGCGTTCGGCACCTTGAGTGAGGTGATCGGCGAGTTGCAGCGCGCGGCGGGTGCGGCAGAGCGAATTGCCGAGTTGCTGCGGGCGCAGAACATCATCCAGCCACCGACCACGGGCCTGGTGACCTTGCCCGAGCGGGTGCGGGGCGACCTGGTGTTGCAGGATGTGCGCTTTTGCTACCCCTCACGCCCCGAAAGCTACGCCGTCGATGGCCTGAGCCTGAGCATCCAGGCCGGGGAGACCCTGGCGTTGGTCGGGCCGTCCGGGGCTGGCAAATCGACGGTGTATGACCTGCTGCTGCGCTTTTACGACCCCGGCGAAGGGCGCATCCTGCTCGATGGCGTGCCCCTGACCCAGCTCGATCCACTGGACCTGCGGCGTTGCTTCGCCCTGGTTTCGCAAACCCCGGCGCTGTTTTACGGCAGCATCGAAGACAACCTGCGCTACGGCAACCCGACCGCGACTTCGGAGGAGGTTCGAGAAGCGGCCAAAATCGCCTACGCACACGACTTCATCGAAGCCATGCCCAACGGCTACCAGACCCACCTGGGCGACGGCGGCCTGGGCTTGTCCGGCGGCCAGCGCCAGCGCCTGGCCATCGCCCGCGCGCTGCTGGTGGATGCACCCATCCTGCTCCTGGACGAAGCCACCAGCGCCCTCGACGCCCAAAGCGAACACCTGATCCAGCAGGCATTACCGAGCCTGATGAAAAACCGCACCACCCTGGTCATCGCCCACCGCCTGGCCACGGTAAAAAACGCCGATCGTATTGCGGTGATGGATCAAGGGAAGCTGGTGGCGGTGGGAACGCATCAGTCGCTGATTGCGAACAATGCGTTGTATGCGCGGCTGGCGGCGTTGCAGTTCAGTGATGGACATGAGGCTGCGTGAATCGCCGCTGCTGAATTCTGCAAGGCGGCATTCAGTGAGCTGGCGACCGACCTAGTAACCGACCAAGTAACCGACCAAGTAACGGCGCTCTGAAATATGCAGAAATCGCGCAGATCAGCGGCCTCACATCAGTGGGCTAACCTTGCGGAATCTTCATATTCAGGGAGGGCAACGGAATGCCCATCGCCGCAAAAGGGTGTCGCCTGCGCAAGTCCAGATTTTCTGAACAGGGTCGCCTCTATCTGCTGACGGCAGTCACTCATCAGCGCCAGCCGGTGTTCGCTGACTGGCGCTTGGGTCGTTTGTTGGTGGATCAACTGCGCTGCGCTGATGAAAGCTCGGCGATTACTTCCATGGCCTGGGTCGTGATGCCGGATCATCTGCATTGGCTGATTGAATTGAAACACGGGACGCTGGCGGAGTTGATGTGTCGCATCAAGTCCAGAAGCAGTCGTTCGATCAATATGGTGCGCGGTGAGCAGCAGCGATTGTGGCAGCGGGGGTATTACGATCGAGCGTTACGGCGTGATGAGGATATCAAGGGGGCGGCGCGGTATATCGTCATGAATCCGTTGCGGGCGGGATTGGTTTCCAGGGTTGGCGATTATCCCTTGTGGGATGCCAACTGGATTTGAGGATCACATTCAAAAGATCGCAGCCTGCGGCAGCTCCTACAGTGGGGCGGGTGTACACCCTGTAGGAGCTGCCGCAGGCTGCGATCTTTTGATCTTGTATCAACGGATCTCACTGATCGTCGAAATACCGCTCATGCCAATCCACCAGCGGTTGCGGTGAGTTGAGTTTCTGGCCGTAGATCACCGAATACGACAGCACGTTCTGCACGTACTGGCGGGTTTCGTCGAATGGGATGCTTTCCACCCAGACGTCGAAGCTCAGGTGATCGGCGCCGCGCAGCCACTGGCGCACGCGGCCCGGGCCGGCGTTGTAGGCGGCGGAGGCGAGGACGCGGTTGCCGTTGAACTGGCTGTGGACCTGGCTCAGGTAGGCCGCGCCGAGCTGGATGTTCTTGTCCGGGTTGAACACTTGCTGCGGCGAGGCCAGCGGAATGCTGAACTTGCGTGCGGTTTCCTTGGCCGTTCCCGGCATCAATTGCATCAGGCCGCTGGCACCGACACTGGAGCGGGCGTCGTCCATGAAGGCGCTTTCCTGGCGGGTGATGGCAAATACCCAGCTGGGATGCAGGCCGCGGATCTTCGCTTCGCGGACCAGGGTTTCGCGGTGGGCCATCGGGAAGCGAATGTCCAGGTCGTCCCAGTACTGCGCCTGGCTGATGGTGCGAATCGCCGGGAAATACCATTTCAGGTCGTAGGCCAGTTTCGCCTGGGCGACCATTTCGTCGCGACTGAAGTGACGGCTGACGTGATACCACTCGCGGCGACCGTCGACGATCTGCCCGCGGGCATGGAACTCCAGGGCGCGACGAATGCCGGGGGTGTTGCGCACCTTGTTCATCAGCGCCTGGCTGAACACCAGCGGTTTGTTGTTCAGCGAATAGGGCGACTGTGAACGGTCGGCGGCAAGGAAGCCATAGAAATCGCGCTCGCGCGCCAGGCTCTTGTAGAGGGTTTGCGCTTCGGGGTTCTGCGGTTGCGCCAGTTCCAGGCTGCGGGCCTGCCAGTAGCGCCAGCGGTTGGCGGTGGCCAGGTCCTGGGGCAGGCGGCGCGTCAGCTGGTAGGCATCGTCCCAGCGCGCCAGGCGCAGCAACAGGCGCATGCGCCATTCAGACACCGTGTTGTCGCGCAGCTCCGGGTCGTACCTGGTCATCATGTCCAGCGCGCGGCTGTCGAAGCGTTTCGCGAGGGTCAGGCCGATTTCCCGGGCGATCGCCACTTTTTCGTCGCGGGAGAAGTGCATGCTGCTGGCATAACCGTCGAGCAGGCTCATGGCCCGGTCCGGGTCCTGGCGGGCCAGACGGCGCAGGCCGAGGCTGACCACGTCGGACATCGGTTCGTCGGCCGGGGTGAAGCGCGACGGCGAATTGAGCAGCTCCGGTTTCTGTGCCACATCGATCAGCAGGCGACCACGTGGGGCGAGGGTGGTCAAGCCATTGACCAGGCTGTTGGCCAGTGGGTAGTTGCGCGCCTGGGCGGCAAGTTTGGTGCGTTCCCAGCGCTTCTGCTCGGTGAGCTGGCCTTCGGCGGCCCACATGCCGAACAGCGCGTCACACGCCGCCGGTTGCGTCTTGCCGGTCAGCCAGAGTTTGTTGGCGTTGGCGTAGCCTTCGGTCTTCTGGTTGTGGCTGATCTGGTACTGCGCGTTCAGGCAGTCCAGTTCGGTGAAATTCATCTTGGGGTCGTAATATTTGACGAACGTCGCCCAATCGCCGCGTTCGGCCAGCCAGCGCAACCAGCGCAGCTTCATCCAGTTGGCCTGGGGCAGGTCACCGTGCTCGGCGAGGAATTTCTCGATCTCGGCATTGCTCGCGGTCTTCAGGCGCGCGGTCAGCTCGTCGTAGGCCAGGTAGGGTTCCAGCGGATAGTCGGCCAGGGCCTGGCTGTAACGGAAATACGGGCCGGTGTCGCCCTTGGCCAAGGCGCGCTTGGCTTCATCGTAGTACTGGCGTTGGGTGGACAGGTCCACCGCCTGGACGGATTGAACGGCAGCGGCAGAAAGTAGAAAGCAGGACAAAAGATTGAAAAGGCGACTGCGCATGAGACGTCCGGACAGAAAAAACATGACAAGTGCTGGCGACGCCCGCACTGAATTATTCGTAGCTTAGCCTTTTGCCAGCAATGGGCGAAAGCTTTGCCGGGCTGTCTGCATCAGTTCGCAACATTTGTGCTGCAGAGTGCTACCAAGGTGAAAATGCCGGCCTGCTAGGGTCCCGTTTCAGGTAGAATGCGCGCCCGGTTTTTGGAGAAGCTCATGACCCTGCTCAAATTCAGCGATGTGTCCCTTGCTTTCGGCGCTATGCCGTTGTTGGACAAGGTGTCCTGGCAGATCGCCCGTGGAGAGCGGGTGTGCATCATCGGCCGCAACGGCACTGGCAAGTCCAGCATGATGAAGCTCGTCAAGGGCGACCAGAAGCCCGATGACGGCTCGGTTTGGCGCGCACCCGGGCTCAAGATTGGCGAATTGCCGCAAGAATTGCCGGTAGCCGACGAGCGGACAGTGTTCGACGTGGTTGCCGAAGGCCTGGACGGTGTCGGCGCGTTGCTCGCCGAGTATCACCACCTGAGCCAGAACTGCGTCACCGATGCCGACCTGGACAAGCTGATGCACGTCCAGCACGACCTCGAAGCCCGCGACGGCTGGCGTTTGCAGACCCTGGTCGACAGCACCCTGAGTCGCCTGCAGTTGCCGGCCGACAAGACCCTCGCCGAATTGTCCGGTGGCTGGCGTCGTCGTGTGCTGCTGGCCCAGGCCCTGGTGTCCGAGCCGGACCTTTTGCTGCTGGACGAACCGACCAACCACCTGGACATCGGTGCCATCGCCTGGCTGGAAGAAGCGCTGAAGGATTTCCAGGGCGCCGTGCTGTTCATCACGCACGACCGTTCTTTCCTGCAGAACCTGGCGACCCGCATCCTCGAACTGGACCGCGGTGGCCTGATCGACTGGAACGGCGATTACGCCAGTTTCCTGGTGCATAAAGAAGCCGAGCTGGCCGCCGAAGCCACCGCCAACGCGCTGTTCGACAAGCGTCTGGCCCAGGAAGAAGTGTGGATTCGCCAGGGCATCAAGGCCCGTCGTACCCGTAACGAAGGTCGCGTCCGCGCCCTCAAGGCCCTGCGCGTCGAGCGCAGCGAGCGTCGTGAGCGCACCGGCAAGGCCAACATCCAGCTGGAAACCGCCGACAAGTCCGGCAAGCAGGTGATGGTGCTCGAGAACGTGAGCTTTGCTCACCCGGGCGGTCCGTTCCTGATCAAGGATTTCTCGATGGTGTTGCAGCGCGGCGACCGCATCGGTCTGCTCGGCGCCAACGGTACCGGCAAGACCACCCTGCTCAAGCTGATGCTCAGTGGCCTGCAGCCCACCAGCGGCAAGGTGGAAGAGGGCACCCGGATCGACGTCGCCTACTTCGACCAGTTGCGCCACCAGTTGGACCTGGAAAAGACCGTGATCGACAACGTCGCCGAAGGTCGCGACTTCATCGATATCGACGGCCAGAGCCGCCACGTGCTGAGCTACCTCGGCGACTTCCTGTTCAGCCCGCAGCGTGCCCGCACGCCGGTCAAGGCGCTGTCCGGTGGCGAGCGTGCCCGTCTGTTGCTGGCCAAGCTGTTCAGCAAGCCGGCGAACCTGCTGGTCCTCGACGAACCGACCAACGACCTCGACGTGGAAACCCTCGAGCTGCTCGAAGAGGTCTTGCTGACCTTCAACGGCACCGTGCTGATGGTCAGCCACGACCGGGCATTCCTCGACAACGTGGTGACCAGCACCCTGGTGTTCGAAGGTGAAGGTCTGGTTCGCGAATACGTCGGTGGTTACCAGGACTGGCTGCGCCAGGGTGGTTCACCGCGCCTGCTGGGCGTGACCGAGAGCAAGTCCGGCAAGGCCGACCTGAACTCCGCCGTGGTCAAGGCCGAGCCTGCACCCGTCGCGGCAGCAGCCGAAGCACCGGTCGCGAAGAAGAAGCTCAGCTACAAGCTGCAACGTGAGCTGGAAGCGTTGCCGGGGCAGATCGAAGCCATGGAGCAGCAGATCGCTGCCGTCGAGGCGCAGATGGCCGATGCCGGCTTCTACCTGCGTCCGGCTGCGGAAACCGCTGCGGTGATCGCCCAGCTGGCGCAGTTGCAGGCTGAACTCGACATCATGGTCGAGCGCTGGGCCGAACTGGATGCCTGATTGATCCTGTAACAAAAAAAGCCCGACCTCGGTAATGCGAGTGTCGGGCTTTTTGTGGAGCTGCCGAAGGCTGCGATCTTTTGATCTTGTTTTTAAACATCAAAGTCAAAAGATCGCAGCCTGCGGCAGCTCCTACACGGGTTTGCTTTAGCTTTTGTTTTGCAGGCGCACTGCCAGCACATCGCAAGGCGCGCCGTGCAGGACGTCGTTGGCGGTGGAGCCCAGCAGCAGTGCCAGGCCATGGCGGCCGTGACTGCCGACCACGATCATGTCGCACCCTTGCTCCTTGGCCAGGTGGTGAATCTCCTGGCGTGGCTGGCCGTAGGTCAGGTGGCTGTATTCCCTGGAGAGCTCAGGGTATTTCAGGATCAAGCGATCGAGACGCTCCTTGGCCTGGTCGAACTGCTGCTGTTGCAGTTGTGACAGGTCCATTGGCACATCGCCACCAAAGGCCATGGCCATTGGCTCGACGATATGCACCAGGGACAATTTCGCCCCATTGCTCACCGACAGCTCGCGAGCACGGTGGATGACAGGGTCGCACTCTTCGGTCAGATCTACAGCGACCAGGATGTGGTTGTAGGGCATGAGGTGCTCCTCCTGAGGATTGCAATATTGGTAAGTATGGCTGGTTTCAAGCGCATTGGTTCCAAAGTGACTCAATGCGCTCATCAAGAATCGGGAGTACAGATATGACGGTCTGGATAGTGGTGTCAATCCTGCTGGTGGTACTCAGTCCACTGGCATGGCTGCGACCCTCGCGCCATCAGAGCGGTCGCATGGCCCTGCGCATGGAGGCGCGACGCATTGGCCTGGCCATGCAGCTGGCGCCACAGGAGTGGCCGCACTGGCTCGCCCAGGAGCCGCCAAACCCTTGTGCGCAGTACCATCGACCACGCCGGGGCAATCAGCCGGCGTGCTGGAGTTACTGGCAAAAATCACCGGGGCTGTGGGTCAACCAGTGGCAGGAGCCCTGCGAAGATCCCGCGCTGCTCAATCATTTCGAAAAATTGCCGGCCAACGTCTACAAGGTCGAGGCCGACAAGCAAATGATCACCCTGTATTGGGGCGAGAAGGGCGAGGCCGAGGTCCTGCAGCACATCGACGCCACCCTCAAAGCCCTCGCCTGAACCCCCACCCTTGTAGGAGCTGGCTTGCCAGCGATGGACGTCAACGATGACGTTTGAAACCTGACACCCCGCGGCGTTCTCAGGTCCATCGCGAGCAAGCTCGCTCCTACAAGGGTTTTTTTGCGGGCAATAAAAAGCCCGACAACTTCATCGGGCGGGGGTGGCCAGGCAGGCCGGTAATTTTGTGTGGGCTGATCTTACGCTGGGCATTCGCCAAAAGCGTTCACTTTTTTCGCCAGTCCCGCCAGCGTAGCCCGTTAAACACAGGCTGCCGTGAATTAGGGCGAATTTTCTAATGATTGATCCTATGAATGGTTGTGCATACCTGTGCGTATTGCAGGTGCTGGCAGTACGGATATGACCGCAAAGTCGCATTTCAACCCGCATTTTGGGCGATTGACAATTGTCGGAAATTCCGTGAAGGTGACGTACCCAAATCAAACGGGCGTATGAATTGAGCGTTTGTCCGACAAAACGCTCCTACAGAATCCCGACTATCGCGTTGGCGGGTGTGACGGGTGGATAGGCGTAGCATCGACGATTGACGTCCCTGCCAGCCATCCGCCTGCGTCCGACGTGTACTGTTCAGCTTCCATATCGTGGAGATCAGTTGATGATTTACGAAGGTAAAGCCATCACGGTTAAGGCTCTTGAAAGTGGCATCGTCGAACTGAAGTTCGACCTCAAGGGTGAGTCCGTCAACAAGTTCAACCGTCTAACCCTGAACGAACTGCGTCAGGCCGTAGACGCCATCAAGGCAGATGCGTCGATCAAGGGTGTGATCGTCAGCAGTGGCAAGGACGTGTTCATCGTCGGTGCCGACATCACCGAATTCGTCGACAACTTCAAGCTGCCGGATGCAGAGCTTGTGGCTGGCAACCTCGAAGCCAACAAGATTTTCAGCGATTTCGAAGACCTCAACGTCCCGACTGTCGCCGCGATCAATGGCATCGCGTTGGGCGGCGGTCTGGAAATGTGCCTGGCGGCGGACTACCGCGTCATGTCGACCAAGGCCAAGATCGGTCTGCCGGAAGTCAAGCTGGGCATCTACCCGGGCTTCGGCGGCACCGTGCGCCTGCCGCGCCTGATCGGTACCGACAACGCCATCGAGTGGATTGCCGCCGGCAAGGAAAACCGTCCTGAAGACGCGCTGAAAGTGGGCGCCGTCGATGCCGTGGTTGCTCCTGAGAAGCTGCAGGATGCCGCACTGGAACTGATCAAGCGCGCCATTTCCGGCGAATTCGACTTCAAGGCCAAGCGCCAGCCGAAGCTTGAAAAGCTCAAGCTGAACGCGATCGAACAAATGATGGCTTTCGAAACCGCCAAGGGTTTCGTGGCCGGCCAGGCTGGCCCGAACTACCCGGCCCCGGTCGAAGCGATCAAGACTATCCAGAAAGCCGCGAACTTCGGTCGTGACAAGGCCCTGGAAATCGAAGCCGCCGGTTTCGTCAAGCTGGCCAAGACCTCGGCAGCACAGAGCCTGATCGGCCTGTTCCTGAACGATCAGGAACTGAAGAAAAAGGCCAAGGCCTACGACGAAATCGCCAAGGACGTGAAGCAGGCCGCTGTACTGGGCGCCGGCATCATGGGTGGCGGTATCGCCTATCAGTCGGCGTCCAAAGGCACGCCGATCCTGATGAAGGACATCAACGAGCACGGTATCGAGCAGGGTCTGGCCGAAGCCGCCAAACTGCTGGTTGGTCGCGTTGATAAAGGCCGCATGACCGCCGCGAAAATGGCTGAAGTGCTCAACGGCATTCGTCCGACCCTGTCCTATGGTGATTTCGGTCACGTCGACCTGGTGGTTGAAGCTGTCGTCGAGAACCCCAAGGTCAAGCAAGCCGTACTGGCTGAAGTCGAAGACAAGGTCAAGGAGGACACCATCCTGGCGTCCAACACCTCGACCATTTCCATCACCTTGCTGGCCAAGGCCCTCAAGCGTCCGGAAAACTTCGTCGGCATGCACTTCTTCAACCCGGTGCACATGATGCCGCTGGTGGAAGTGATCCGTGGCGAGAAGTCCAGCGAGCTGGCGGTTGCCACTACCGTTGCCTACGCCAAGAAAATGGGCAAGAACCCGATCGTGGTCAACGACTGCCCGGGCTTTTTGGTCAACCGTGTGCTGTTCCCGTACTTCGGCGGTTTCGCCAAGCTGGTCAGCGCCGGTGTGGACTTCGTCCGTATCGACAAGGTCATGGAAAAATTCGGCTGGCCAATGGGCCCGGCGTACCTGATGGACGTGGTCGGCATCGACACCGGTCACCACGGTCGCGACGTGATGGCTGAAGGCTTCCCGGACCGCATGAAGGATGACCGTCGCTCGGCCGTGGACGTGCTCTACGAAGCCAAGCGCCTGGGCCAGAAGAACGGCAAGGGCTTCTATGCCTACGAGACCGACAAGCGCGGCAAGCAGAAGAAAGTCGCCGATCCGTCGGTGCTGGAAGTGCTCAAGCCGATCGTTTTCGAACAGCGCGAAGTCACCGACGAAGACATCATCAACTGGATGATGATCCCGCTGTGCCTGGAAACCGTGCGTTGCCTGGAAGACGGCATTGTCGAAACCGCCGCCGAAGCCGACATGGGTCTGGTCTACGGTATCGGTTTCCCTCCATTCCGTGGCGGTGCGCTGCGCTACATCGACTCGATCGGTGTTGCCCAGTTCGTTGCCCTGGCTGACCAGTACGCTGATTTGGGCGCGCTGTACCACCCGACCGCGAAGCTGCGCGAAATGGCCAAGAACGGCCAGAGCTTCTTCGGTTAAGCGCCCCCAACTAGAGTGAGAGTGAACTTATGAGCTTGAATCCTAGAGACGTCGTGATTGTCGACTTCGGTCGTACTCCGATGGGCCGCTCCAAGGGCGGCATGCACCGCAACACCCGCGCCGAAGACATGTCGGCGCACCTGATCAGCAAATTGCTGGAACGCAACGTCAAGGTCGACCCGAGCGAAGTCGAGGACGTGATCTGGGGCTGTGTGAACCAGACCCTGGAGCAGGGCTGGAACATCGCGCGCATGGCGTCGCTGATGACCCAGATCCCGCACACCTCCGCCGGCCAGACCGTCAGCCGCCTGTGTGGCTCGTCGATGAGTGCCCTGCACACCGCCGCGCAAGCGATCATGACCGGCAACGGTGACGTTTTCGTGGTGGGCGGCGTCGAGCATATGGGCCACGTGAGCATGATGCACGGTGTCGATCCGAACCCGCATATGTCGCTGTACGCGGCAAAAGCTTCGGGCATGATGGGCCTGACCGCGGAAATGCTGGGCAAGATGCACGGCATCACTCGCGAACAGCAGGATGCCTTTGGCGTGCGCTCCCACCAACTCGCCCACAAGGCGACGGTGGAAGGCAAGTTCAAGGACGAAATCATCCCGATGCAGGGCTACGACGAGAACGGTTTCCTGAAAACCTTCGACTACGACGAAACCATTCGTCCGGAAACCACCCTGGAAAGCCTGGCGGCGTTGAAGCCTGCTTTCAACCCGAAGGGCGGCACCGTGACAGCCGGTACTTCGTCGCAGATCACCGATGGCGCCTCGTGCATGATCGTGATGTCGGCGCAGCGTGCACAGGACCTGGGCATCCAGCCTATGGCGGTGATCCGCTCGATGGCCGTGGCAGGTGTGGATCCGGCGATCATGGGCTATGGTCCAGTACCGGCCACACAGAAAGCACTGAAGCGTGCGGGTCTGAGCATCTCTGACATCGACTACTTCGAGCTCAACGAAGCTTTCGCCGCACAGGCCCTGCCAGTGCTGAAAGATCTGAAAGTGCTCGACAAGATGAATGAGAAGGTTAACCTGCACGGCGGCGCGATCGCCCTGGGTCACCCGTTCGGTTGCTCCGGTGCGCGAATCTCCGGCACTTTGCTCAATGTGATGAAGCAAAATGGCGGCAACCTTGGGGTAGCCACCATGTGCATTGGTCTCGGCCAAGGCATCTCCACCGTCTTCGAACGCGTTTAAACGTTGCGTTGACGGAAGCCGGGGCCCAGTGCCCCGGTTTTTGTTTTTGTGGATTTTTTTATTTTTTTATTTTGAACGGATTTCAGTGAGGGCCGAAGCATGCCGATACAACCTGGGCTCTATCAACATTACAAAGGTCCGCAGTACCGTGTGTTCAGTGTCGCGCGGCATTCGGAAACCGAGGAAGAAGTGGTCTTCTACCAAGCCCTGTATGGCGATTACGGCTTTTGGGTACGCCCCTTGAGCATGTTCCTGGAGTCCGTCGAAGTTGACGGCGAACAGGTGCCACGCTTTGCTTTGGTGCAAGCCGAACCGAGCGTTTTTCCGAAGCCGTAAGGGCAGGGCGCGCAGAACCCTGCGCTTGACCTCACCTTGTAGCCACTATATATAGCGGTGCCGCGTCAGGCGCCAACCGCCTTTCACTTCTAGAATTCAGGAATTTTCTGATCCATGGGCAAATCGCTGGTCATTGTGGAATCCCCGGCTAAGGCCAAGACCATCAACAAGTATTTGGGCAACGAATACGTGGTGAAGTCGAGTATCGGCCATATCCGAGACCTGCCCACCAGCGGTTCGGCTAGCGCCAGCAAAGAGCCAGCCGCCAAGCGCGGCAAGGCTGCTGCGGGTGAAGCGCCGGCCTTGTCGCCGAAAGAAAAGGCGCGCAAGCAGCTGGTCGCTCGCATGGGCGTCGATCCCGATCATGGCTGGAAAGCCAAGTACGAGATCCTCCCGGGCAAGGAAAAGGTCATCGAAGAGCTGCGCCGGCTCGCCAAGGATGCTGACACCATCTATCTCGCAACCGACTTGGATCGCGAGGGGGAAGCCATTGCCTGGCACCTGCGCGAAGCCATCGGTGGTGACGACACCCGCTACAAGCGCGTGGTGTTCAACGAAATCACCAAGAAGGCGATCCAGGAAGCCTTCTCCCAGCCAGGCGAGCTGGACATCGATCGTGTCAACGCCCAGCAGGCGCGTCGTTTCCTCGACCGCGTGGTGGGTTACATGGTCTCGCCGCTGCTGTGGGCCAAGATCGCCCGTGGCCTGTCCGCCGGTCGCGTGCAATCGGTTGCCGTGAAGCTGGTGGTGGAGCGTGAGCGTGAGATCCGCGCGTTCATCCCGGAAGAGTACTGGGAAGTCCACGCCGACCTCGGCACCGCCAAGGGCGCGACCGTGCGTTTTGACGTCGCTCGCGAGAAGGGCGAAGCTTTCAAGCCGCTCAACGAAGCCCAGGCCATGGCCGCGCTGGAGAAGCTCAAGGCTTCCAGCTACAGCATCGTCAAGCGCGAAGACAAACCGACCAGCAGCAAGCCGTCGGCGCCGTTCATCACGTCCACCCTGCAGCAGGCCGCGAGCAACCGCCTGGGCTTCGGCGTGAAGAAGACCATGATGATGGCCCAGCGTTTGTACGAAGCTGGCTACATCACGTACATGCGTACCGACTCGACCAACCTCTCGGTCGATGCCGTGGCGATGGCGCGTACCTATATTGAAGGCGAATTCGGCAAGAAGTATCTGCCGGAAACCCCGAACGTCTACAGCAGC
The DNA here is from genome assembly GCF_035065025.1 of Pseudomonas sp. YuFO8. Lineage (NCBI taxonomy): Bacteria > Pseudomonadati > Pseudomonadota > Gammaproteobacteria > Pseudomonadales > Pseudomonadaceae > Pseudomonas > Pseudomonas sp. YuFO8. The sequence goes on from NZ_JAXDEQ010000046.1 coordinate 45,906, forward strand.
AAGGAAGGCGCACAAGAGGCTCACGAAGCGATTCGTCCCTCCGACGCCAACACTGAGCCAAGCAAGCTGTCGGGCATGGAGCGTGACGCTGAGCGCCTCTACGAGCTGATCTGGCGCCAGTTCCTCGCCTGCCAGATGCTGCCGGCGCAATACCTGTCGACCACGGTCACCGTCGGTGCCGGCGACTTCGAGCTGCGCGCCAAGGGCCGCATCCTCAAGTTCGACGGCTACACCCGCGTGATGCCGCAAATTGCCAAGCCGGGCGACGACGACGTGCTGCCGGACATGGCCCAGGGCGACGCGATGAAGCTGATCAAGCTTGATCCGACCCAGCACTTCACCAAGCCACCGGCGCGTTATTCGGAAGCCAGCCTGGTGAAAGAAATGGAAAAGCGCGGCATCGGTCGTCCTTCGACTTATGCGGCAATCATTTCGACCATCCAGGACCGCGGCTACGTGGCGCTGCACAACCGTCGCTTCTATTCGGAAAAAATGGGCGACATCGTCACCGAGCGCCTGGCCGAAAGCTTCTCCAACCTGATGGACTACGGCTTCACCGCCGGCATGGAAGAGCACCTCGATGACGTGGCCCAGGGCGAACGCGACTGGAAAAACGTGCTCGACGAGTTCTACGGCGACTTCAAGAAGAAACTCGAAGTAGCCGAAAGCCCGGACGGCGGCATGCGGGCCAACCAGCCGGTGATGACCGACATTCCGTGCACCACGTGCGGGCGTCCGATGCAGATCCGTACCGCATCGACCGGTGTGTTCCTCGGTTGCTCCGGTTACAGCCTGCCTCCGAAAGAACGCTGCAAGGCGACCGTCAACCTGGTGCCGGGCGATGAAATCGCCGCGGACGACGAGGGTGAATCGGAATCCCTGGTACTGCGTGGCAAGCACCGCTGCCCGATCTGCAGCACGGCGATGGACGCCTACCTGCTGGACGAGAAGCGCAAGCTGCACATCTGCGGCAACAACCCGGATTGCGCCGGCTACGAAATCGAAGAGGGCACCTATCGCATCAAGGGCTATGAAGGTCCGAGCCTGGAATGCGACAAGTGCGGCAGCGAGATGCAGCTCAAGACCGGCCGTTTCGGCAAGTTCTTCGGTTGCACCAACCCGACCTGCAAGAATACCCGCAAACTGCTGAAAAGCGGTGATGCGGCGCCGCCGAAGATGGACCCGGTGAAGATGCCTGAGCTGAAATGCGAAAAGGTCAACGACACCTACATCCTGCGCGACGGTGCCTCGGGCCTGTTCCTGGCCGCCAGCCAGTTCCCGAAAAACCGCGAGACCCGTGCGCCGCTGGTGATCGAGATTTTGCCGCACAAGGATGAGATCGATCCGAAGTACCACTTCCTTTGCGAAGCGCCGAAGAAAGATCCGGATGGCCTGCCTGCCGTGATCCGCTACAGCCGCAAGACCAAGGAGCAGTACGTGCAGACCGAAGTCGACGGCAAGCCGACTGGCTGGAAAGCGTTCTACGACGGTGGCAAGTGGAAGGTCGAGGACAAGCGACCGGCTGCGAAGGCGTAAAAGCCTCTCCACAGAAAAAGCCGCATGACGACCTTCGGGTTTTCATGCGGCTTTTTTGTTTGTGCAGGGTGCCTGCTCTCCGGCGCAGGGCCTTACACCCGACCGATCTCCCACGGTTATACCCAATCCACTGTAGGAGCTGGCTTGTCGGGTCGCCGCATCGCAGCGAAGGCGGCCATATAGCCGACCAATCACTTACGGCTGTACCCGATCCACTGTGGGAGCCGGCCTGCCGGCGATGGCGTCCTGACAGGCGATCTATTATTTGTTGACCGAGTACATATCCATTCCTGCGGTAACGGCCACCTATGGTTCCGCTCTTACAGCGGGTCACTTTGAAGAGCCTGTAGGAGCAGCCGGTCGACGCTCGATTGCTCGCGATGGAGGTCAACGATGATGCGGGGATCCTGACACCCCGCGGTGCTCTCAGGTTTTTCGCGAGCAATCGAGCGTCGACCGGCTG
>NZ_JAXDEQ010000047.1:0-45768 GCF_035065025.1 Pseudomonas sp. YuFO8
CCGTGATGCTGGATGTGCCGGCCTCTTCGCTGGCAAGCCAGCTCCTACAGGTTCCACAGCGCACACGAAAGCTGCGTACGGCCCCAATCACACTGTAGGAGCTGGCTTGCCAGCGATGGAGGTCAACGCTGACGCGTGAAGCCTGACCCCCCGCGGTGCTCTCAGGTTTTTCGCGAGCAGGCTCGCCTCCACAGGGGCCCGCCGCCCGGCCGGCCTGATCGTGAGCGTATGTATTAATCTTTTATGCCATGCCCGAAAACTCCTCCATCGCATCCAGCAACGCCTCCTGAAAATAAGCCATCGATGCCCGGTCACAGAGGATATAAAACCTCGGCTGTTGCGCAGACGTGGCGTTGATCACGATCACATTGATCCGCGCAGCCGAAGTCTGCGCCACGGCACCGGGCCCGAACACCTGCGCGCTCAGGTCCACGCCGCAGAGTTTTGCCATGACCTCAGGCAAATGCTCGCCGCTGAGCTGGAACCAGGCATGGCTGTCCTGGCGCGGCAGCAGGTAGTTGGCTTGATGGTCCATCTCCCAGCGAGCTTCTTCGTCGGCAATGCGTTCACCCAGGTCCTGGGCGCTGCCCAGCAGCAGGTATTCGGTCTGGGACAGACGCACCACCCAGCTGCCATCAACCTGGTTGACAGCACGGTTGGGCGCTTCCGGCAGCACGAAGTCCCGACTCTGCAAATAGTGCGCGCTGCCGGCGCCGCGAAAGCCGACCCGGGGCAGGTCGGTAAAGTCGGTCAGCGCACAGCTGGACAGGAGGGCGAGGGCCGGCTGACCGGCGCTGTGTTGTTGTGTCAGGCTGGTCATGGCTCAAAGCTCCTGGCGCAGGTTGGCGGGATCGAAAAAGGGTAGCGACACGACTTCGGCCTGCACCACGCGGCCACCTTCGACGCGGATCGGGATGCGTTGCCCGGGTGTGCTCTGGTCGATGCCGGCGTAGGCCAGGCCGATGATCTTGCCCAGGCTCGCCGAGTACTCGCAGGACGTGACGTTGCCGCTGATGTCCGGGCCGTTGAGCACCAGGTGACCTTCCAGTGGTTGCGCGCTGTCCCTGGGCAAGGTGAAACCCACCAGTTTGCGGGTTTGCGGCTGGGCTTCGAGGATGTCCACCGAGCGCCGTCCGACGAAGAACGGCTTGTTGCGACTGACCGCCCAGCCCATGTCGATTTCCCCCGGATGAGTCATGCCATCGGTGTCCTGGCTGATGATCACGTGGCCTTTTTCCAGGCGCAGCAAACGCTGGGTCTCCACGCCGAAAGGGCGGATGTCATGGGCCTTGCCGGCCTCCATCAGTGCGTCCCACAACTTGAGGCCATGGCGCGCCGGTACGTGAATTTCATAACCCAGTTCGCCGACAAAACCGACGCGCAACAACCGGGCCTTGATGCCGGCCACGGTGCCCTGGCGCACGCCGAGGTAGGGGAACGCCGCAGCGCTCAGGTTGAGGTCTGTGCAAACTTTTTCCAGCACTTTGCGCGAGTCGGGGCCGGCGACATTGACCGCGCAGATCGCAGCCGTGACGTTGGCGACGTCCACGTCCAGTCGCCATTGCGCGTTCCACTTGAGCATCTGCTGGTAGATGCGATCCACACCGCTGGTGGTGGCGGTGACATAGAAGTGGTTTTCGGCGAACCGCGCGCAGACGCCGTCGTCGATCACCACCCCGTGTTCATTGGTCATCAGCGCGTAACGGGATCGACCGATCGGCTGCTTGAGGAAGGCAAAGGTGTACATGCGGTTGAGCAGCTCGGCGGCGTCCGGGCCGCGCACGTCCAGGCCGCCCAGGGTCGAGACGTCGATGATGCCGACCTTGTTGCGCACATGCAGGGCTTCGGCCTGCATGCACGCCTCGCGGTCCTTGGCATGGCCGTAGTAGGCCGGGCGCTGCCAGATGCCTGCCGGCATCATCTTCGCCCCGGCTTGCAGGTGCCGGGCATGCATCGGGGTTTGCCGATACGGATCGAACGCGCGACCGGCGACGTGGGCCAGTTTTTCCGCGACAAAGGGCGGGCGCGCGGTGGTCACCCCGGTTTCGCTGATGTTGCGCTGGGTCGCCCAGGCGACCAGGCGCGCGGTCGGCAGCGCCGAGTGACGGCCTTGCGAGGGGCCCATGCCAACGGTGGAATAACGCTTGACCAGTTGCACGTCGCGATAGCCGATGCGCGTGGCATTGACGATGTCCGCCACTTGCAGGTCCTCGTCGAAATCGACGAAGTCCTTGCCCTTGGGGTGCGGGAAGATCGGCCAGTTGAAGTTGACCCGCACCTCGCTGCCCAGGGGCGTCCGGTGCACACCGACCGCAAGTCCTAGCGCAGCGGCGGCGTCGGCACCGGCATTGACACCGTCGGCGATCACGTTGTCGAGGCGGTGACGGCCATTGACCGAGCCTGCGACCGCGAGGTTCTGCGGCAGCCCGCTGAGGGTGAATTCGGCGCGCTGATCGTCGTAGGCCAGCTTGCCACCGGCCTGGCACAGCAGTTGATAAACCGGCATGTAGCCGGCGGACATGCACAGCAAGTCGCAGGCCAGGCGCTGCCCGCTCTCGGCGACCTGGCCCTGGGCGGTGATCTGGCGCACGTCGACGCCGTTGACATGGCGCAGGCCTTTTTCGTGCAGGGCTTCATACACGGTGCTGTTGCGCAGGCAGGGGATCTTGCGTTGCGCCAGCGCGCCAAGCAGGGCTTCATCGCCCGGGCCATGGCGCAGGTCCACCACCGCGGCGACTTCCACGCCCTGATCGAACAAATCCAGGGCGGCGAGGTAACCGTCATCGTTGCCCGTCAGCACCACGGCGCGCTTGCCCGGCTTGACTGCGTAGAGCTTCATCAGGCGCTGTGCGGCGCTGGTCAGCATCACCCCGGGCAAGTCGTTGTTGCGAAACACCACCGGCTGGTCGAACGCACCGCTGCACACCAGGCACTGGCGGGCGCGCACCTTGTACATCCGTTTACCCTGGATCACCGGCAGATAGTTGTCGGTGAACCAGGCGTTGCAGGTCGCCTCGGTGAGGATGCGGATATTGGCGTGCTGCTGCACCGCCGTCAGCAGTTCGCAGCGCAAGGCGTCGGCGCGTGTACCCGCGATGTCGAAGCGCGCATAGGTCAGCGAACCGCCGAGCACCGGCTGTTGCTCGATGAGCAGCACCTTGGCCCCGGCATTGGCCGCGGTCAGTGCGGCGTGCAGCCCGGCGGGACCGGCGCCGATCACCGCAACGTCCGTGAACAGATAGGCCTTGTCGTAGTATTCGGGCTGGAACTTCAGGTCCAGTACGCCCAGGCCGGCCTTCTTGCGAATGATCGGTTCCCAGACTTTCCACATGCCCTTGGGCTTGTAGAACGAGCGGTAGTAGAAGCCCACCGGCATGAATTTCGAGAACTTGCCCAGGTACGCATCGCGGTCGTTGTCCAGCGAGCCGTTGACGTTCTGCGCCGTCACCTGCAAACCGGCCGCCAGCGCGTGGGCATCGGCCAGGACGTTGGGTTCCTGGGGCAGTTGCACCAGGCTGTTGGCGTCCTGCCCGGTCATGGTCAGCGGGCCACGCGGGCGATGGTATTTGAACGAGCGGGAAATCAGGAAGCGGCCGTTGGCGAGCAGGGCGCTGGCGATGCTGTCGCCTTGCAGGCCCTGGTAGGGTTGGCCATCGAAGCTGAAATCGAGCGGCTGGTCACGGTCGATCAGCAGGCCCATCGGGGCGGGTAGGCGGTTCATCCGGCGATCTCCTGGGCGGCGTTGAAGTCGACGCGGGCGGTGAAAAGTTCTTTAGGGTCGAAAGTGCGCAGGATTTCGTCGGTCACGGTGTGACGTTCCGCGAGAAACCAGTAGCTCGATGGCGTGTGCATCCACCATTCGCGCACCACACCGGCGAGGTTGTCGGTGTTGAACACGTAGTCGGCCCACTCGGCATCGCTGCAGGTCACTGGATCCGGCATGGGTTTGAATTCACCGCCATAGGTGAACTCGCTGATATTGCGTGGCCCGTTGAGCGGGCAATTGATGATTTTCATGGTCCGCTCTCCCTCAGTGACTGGCCGCCGTGGCGCCCATTTCGTTGACTTGCCGGAAGGTCGAGAAGCGCTCCAGGCCGAAGGGCTTGATCAGCTCCGGGACCTTGCCGCCGCTGGCCACCAGTTCGGCCATGGTCTTGCCGCAGATGGGCGTGGCCTTGAAACCCCAGGTGCCCCAACCGGCGTCCAGGTAGTAATTTTTCACCGGCGACAGGCCCATGATCGGGCTGTAGTCCGGGGTCATGTCGGTGATCCCGGCCCACTGGCGCATCAGCTTGGCGTTGGCCAGGAACGGGAACATCTCGATGGCGTGGGCCAGCAGGCTTTCCTTGAGGTCCAGCGTCGAACGGGTGTTGAACAGCGGGTAGGGATCGGAGCCACCGCCGAACACCACTTCGCCGCGGCTGGTCTGTTGCACGTAGCAGTGCAGCGCCGAGGAGCTCACCAGCGGATCGAGAAACGGCTTGAACGGCTGGGTGACCATGGCTTGCAGCGGGAAGGTCTGGATCGGCGAACGAATCCCGGCCTTGGCCATCAGCAAGGAGCTGTGCCCGGCGATCGCCTGCACCGCACAGCCGCACTTGATGGTGCCGCGGTTGGTCTTCACGGCGGTGATTGCACCGTTCTCGATGATCAGGTCCTGCACTTCGGTGAGCTGGTGGATCTCCACGCCACGCTTGGCTGCCTGCTTGGCGTAGCCCCAGGCCACGGCGTCGTGGCGCGCGGTGGCGCCGTCGATGTGCCAGAGGCCGGCGATCACCGGCAGGTGGCCGGGGTCGAGGTTGAGGCTGGGCACCAGTTCGCGGATCTGCTGGCGGTCGATCATTTCAGTGCGCCCGCCGAAGTGCTTGTTGACCTCTGCGCGCTGGCGGAACGAACGCACGGTGGCATCGGTGTGGGCCAGGGTCAGCTGGCCGCGCTCGGAGTACATGATGTTGAAATCGAATTCGTTGGAAAGGCCCTGGAACATCCGCACCGACTCGGCATAGAAACGCACGCCTTCGCTGGTCAGGTAGTTGGAGCGGATCACCGCCGTGTTGCGCGCGGTATTGCCACCGCCCAGATAGGACTTTTCCAGCACCGCGATGTTGTTGATGCCGTGGTACCTGGACAGGTAATAAGCGGTGGCCAGGCCATGGCCGCCGGCGCCGATGATCACCACGTCGTAGCTTGATTTCAGTTCCTTTGGTGGCGGCAAATCCACGTCCACCGGGTATTCCGAACTCAACCCGTACTTCAAGAGATTGAAGGGCATACGGCCTCCGATTGGCTGTGGTGTTGCATAAGGGTCGCGGTCACGGTGTTTTTCATCAGGAAGGCAATGGTCATCGGCCCGACACCCCCGGGTACCGGGGTGATGGCCGCGACCTGGAGCAGGGCACTGTCGAAGTCGACATCGCCGACCAGGCGGCTGCGACCGGCGTCGTCGATGCGATTGATGCCGACGTCGATCACCACCGCGCCAGGCTTGAGCCAACTGGCGTCGATCAGGCGCGGACGACCCACCGCGGCGATGACGATGTCGGCCTGGCGGCAGAGGGCTTGTGGGTCCGGGCTGCGCGAGTGCAGCACGGTCACCGAGCAGTCGGCCTTGAGCAACAGCGCGACCATGGGCTTGCCGACGATGTTCGAACGGCCGATTACCACCGCGTGCTTGCCGCGCAGATCGCCGCAGGTCTGTTCCAGCAGGTACAGGCAGCCGCTGGGCGTGCAGGGCGCGAGCACCGGACGGCCCTGGCTGAGGCCACCGACGTTTTCACTGTGAAAACCGTCGACGTCCTTGCCTGGATCGATGGCTTGCAGTGCCCGCAGTTCATCGACATGGGCAGGCAAAGGCAGTTGCAGGAGAATGCCGTGGATCCCGTGATCCGCATTCAGGCGGGCGATCAGGTCGAGCAGTTGTTCGGTGCTGGTGTCGGCGGGCAGGCGATGTTCCAGGGAGCGAATGCCGACCTCTTCGGCGCGCAGGATCTTGTTGCGCACATAGACCTGGCTGGCCGGGTCGCTGCCGACCAGGATTACCGCCAGGGCTGGCTGGATGTCTCTCGCGCGCAGACCGTCGACGTCCTTGCGGACCTCGATCAACACCCGGGCGGCGGCGGCTTTGCCGTCAATCAGTCGGGGAGTGTTCACCGGAAGATCACCGTTCGGTCCTGGTTGAGGAATACCCGGTGTTCCAGGTGGTACTTGACCGCCTTGGACAGGGCCACGGTCTCGGTGTCACGGCCGGTGGCCACCAGGTCGTCCGGCAAATAGACGTGATCGACCCGCTGCACTTCCTGCTCGATGATCGGCCCCTCATCGAGATCGCTGGTGACGTAGTGGGCGGTGGCGCCGATCAACTTCACGCCGCGTTGATAAGCCTGGTGATAGGGCTTGGCACCCTTGAAGCCGGGCAGGAACGAATGGTGAATGTTGATCGCCCGACCGGAAAGTTGTTTGCACAGGTCGTCGGAGAGGATTTGCATGTAGCGCGCCAGCACCACTAGTTCGGTGCCGGTGTCGTCGACCACCTTCATCAGCTCGGCTTCCTGGCGGGCCTTGGTGTCCTTGGTGACCGGCAGGTAGATGAAACGAATGCCCTCGCGCTCAGCCATGGGCCGCAGGTCGAGGTGGTTGGAGACGATGGCGGTGATGGTCATGTCCATCTCGCCCTTGTGGTAGCGGTAGAGCAGGTCGGTCAGGCAGTGGTCGAATTTGCTGACCATCAGCAGCACGCGCATGGGCTCGCGGGTGTCATGCAGTTCCCAGTCCATGTCGAAGGCCTGGGCGACGTCGCTGAAACCGTCCTTGATCTGCTGGATATCCCCGGCGTGGCCATCGTTGAAACGGAACACCGCGCGCATGAAAAAGCGGCCGCTGAAATCGTCATCGAATTGCGCCATCTCCCCGATGTAGCAACCGTTGTCCGCGAGGTAAGTGGTGACGGCCGCGACAATGCCGGACACCGCGGGACAGGTGATCTTGATGATGAAATGGTTTTTCTCGTGTTGCATGACACGTCCTCGGGATGATGGCGGCAGCTCATCGCATAGCGAAAAAATGTCAGCGGACAGCGAGGCTCATTCCTTGAGCGCATTTTCTTGGTGGGAATAAAATATTCCTGTTGGTGGCTTTATAAGGGGAATGCTGGGGGCGCGTCCAGAGGTTTTTGTGAAAGTTTTTTAACTGGTGGGAAATTTATTGGCTGAGCAACGTGTTGTTGAAATGCCTGTAGGCGCTAGTTTGCAGGAGCCGCCATGCTGGCGATGGCGGCCTGACAGCCCATCTGGATTTTATTGACTATGTCCATATCCATTCCTGCGGTAACGGCCAACTATGGTTTCACCCTTACCTGTAGGAGCAAGCTTGCTCGCGATGGAGGTCAACGATTACGCGGGGTATCAGGCTCCCCGCGTCATCGTTGACGACCATCGCTGGCAAGCCAGCTCCTACAGTGGATCGGGGGCGGCCGTGGGAGAGGGGGCATATGTCAGGCCGCCAAGTCAGCCCCTAAGGATACCAACCTTGCACGCATGAAATTAAACCTGTATTTTTTCATGAAATTAAAACTATAAAATTTCATGGAGCCGGTAAATGTTTCAGCAATCCACCCAGCATGTCGCCAGCTACTACGCCCACACCTGCGCCGACCGCCTGGTCAATCGAGCGGCATTGGAAGGCGAGCAAAACACCGACGTGCTGATCATCGGCGCCGGCTTCAGCGGCTTGCACACGGCACTGCGCCTGGCCCAGGCCGGCAAACGCGTCACCTTGCTGGAAGCCAGTCGCGTCGCCTGGGCCGCATCGGGACGTAACGGCGGCCAGGCCATTCTCGGATGGTCCTGTGACATGCCACCGCTGGAAGCCGCGCTGGGTCACGAACGCGCCCGGCGGCTGTGGGACGGCATGCGCTGGGCTGCACGGGAGTTGCGCGAGCTGCCCGAACGCCATGGCTTCGATTGCGACTACCGCCCCGGCCACCTATGGACTTCCGTGATGCCACGCCGGGTCAGCCTCTTGACCGAATGGCAACACGAAGCCAGCCACAAATGGGGGCATGACGGTTTGCGCTTCATCGAGCGCGCCCAGTTGCCCGAGTGGGTGGCCAGCGAGCGCTATCAGGCCGGCTTGTACGACCCCGAAGGCGGGCACCTCAACCCCTTGAAGCTGGCATTGGGGCTGGCCGCCGCGATCGAGAAGGCGGGCGGCGTGATTCATGAACAAAGCAAGGCGTTGAAATATCGCGAGGACGAAAACGGCTACGTGGTCACCACCGACCGCGGTCGCATCCGCGCCGATGTCCTGGTATTGGCCTGCAATGCCTACCTGGACCGACTCGACCCGCAGCTAGCGAGTTGCGTATTGCCCGTGGGCACCTATCAAGTGGCCACGGCGCCGATGTCCGAGGCCCAGGCCACCGCGCTGCTACCGGGCAATGTCTGCGTCACCGACAACCAGTTCGTGCTCGATTATTTCCGCCGCACGCCGGACAACCGGCTGCTGTTCGGCGGCGGCTGCACCTATCTGGGGGGCATGCCCAAGGACATTGCCGGTGCCACCCGGCCGTGCCTGGAAAGGGTGTTCCCCCAATTGAAGGGCATTGAACTGGAGTTCGCCTGGGGCGGGCACATTGACCTGACGCTCAAGCGCACGCCCGACATCGGTCGACGCGGCGACCTCTACTGGTTGCAGGGCTACTCCGGGCACGGCGTGCTGCCGACCCTTGCCGGAGCCCGGGCGGTGTCCGACGCCATTCTCGGCCAGCCGGATGAGTTGGCGTTGTACCAAGGTTTGACCAATGGCAGCTTTCCCGGCGGAAAATACATGGCAGCACCCTTGGAAGCCATCGGCAAAGCCTGGTACCGGCTGCGCGACAGCATTTGAATCGGCCACTTCTGGAAGCCTTTAGATGGACATGCAAGAAGAGATTTCGGCGCTGGCGATCCTGATCCAGGACCTGCGCAAGCACAAGAAGTACACCTTGAAGGACCTAGCCGACAAGATCGGCCGCTCCGTGGGGTTTCTATCCCAGGTCGAGCGCGGCTTGTCCCGCCCGACGGTGGCGGACTTGACCGCCATCAGCGAGACCCTCGGCGTGCCGACCACCTATTTCTACAGCCTGCCCAAACCCATGGCGCTGCCCTGGGTGACCCGGCCGGATGAGCGCCGCACCCTGTACTACGCCGATGGCATCACCGACATCCTGGTCTCGCCAAAAATGCGCGCGTCCTTTTCCATGCTTGAAAGCCAGCTGGAACCCGGTGCGAGCAGCGGCGACCGGCACATGAAGGACAGCTCGGAGCAGGGCGGTTACGTCCTGGAAGGGGAGCTGACGCTGTGGCTGGATGACAACGACCCGGTGACCCTACGCACCGGCGACAGCTTTCAACTGGCCAGCCATGCCCACTGCCGCTACGGCAACCTCTCGGCCCAATTGACCCGCGTGCTCTGGGTCTACACCTGATAAAAACAAGCAAGGAACAAAACGATGGATGCTGTGTGCTCTGATCTGCTGGCCGAAGTGCGTGGGTTTCGTCAGCGCTACCCCGAGGTGCGCTACGTCGACCTGATTTCCCTGGACATTCCCGGGCATTTCTACGGCAAGCGCTACCCGATCGAAATGCTCGAAAAAGTCGCCGCCGGCAGTGCCCTCAAGTTGCCGCAGAACTGCGTGCTGCTCGGCACCCAGGGCGGGCTGTTCAAGATCGGCGACTACTGCTTCAACGACGGCGATCCGGATGCGCTGCGGCGCCTGGTGCCGGGCACGCTCAAGCTGGTGAGCTGGGAGAAGCAACCCTTGGGGCAAATGTTGATCACCTCCGACGGCACGGAAAAACCGATCGTCTTCGAGCCGCGCGAAGTGTTGGCGCAGGTCCTTCAGCGGCTCGCTCGCAAAGGCATTTTTCCGGTGGTGGCGTTCGAGCTGGAGTTCTATCTGTTCGATAGCCAGTTGCGTGATGGCTTGCCGCAGTTTGCCCGCGACCCGCTGACCGGCGATGCCGATGACCAGCCGAACATGCACATCGAACGCCTATCGCGCTTTGCCCCGGTGCTCGATGAAATGGTCGAGACCGCGCGCGCCCAAGGCATTGATGCCACGGTGATCACCGCCGAATTGGGCCCCGGTCAGTTCGAAATCAATTTCGGTCATCTCGACGATGGCCTGCGCGCCGCCGACTGGGCCGCCTTGTTCTGCCGCAGCACGCGCGGCGTGGCCCTCAAGCACGACTACCGCGCCAGTTTCATGGCCAAGCCTTACCTGCAGCACCCCGGCAGCGGCATGCATGTGCACGTGAGCCTGTACGACGAGGCGGGCACCAACCTGCTGGCGGCGAACGGGCAACAAGCGTTGCGCCATGCGGTAGCCGGTTGCCTGGATGTGTTGCCGCACTGCATGCCGATCTTCGCGCCGAACCACAACGCAATGCGACGCTTGAGCGCCACGGTGAACGTCGCTTCGCGCGCCAGTTGGGGTTTCGAGGATCGGGACGCGTGCCTGCGGGTGCCGGAGTCGGACGCGAGAAACCTGCGGGTCGAACATCGCCTCGCCGGCGCCGACGCCAACCCTTATCTGGTGCTCGCCGCAATCCTGGTGGGAATGGAACAAGGCCTCGAACAGGCTCGCGAACCGATCGCCCCGCTCAACGAAGATCGCAACAGTGGCATCGACTTCCCGCTGGAAATGCTCGAAGCGGTGCAGTCCATGCAAAGCCATCAAAAATTGCGTGAAGGTTTGGGCGCGGAATTCGTCCATGTGTATTGCGAGAACAAGCGCCAGGACCACCTGGCATTCCTGAATGACATCAGCGCCCGCGAGTACCGCTGGTTCCTGTAGTTAAGGTTGTTTCGAGGTTAACCGTAAAAAATATCAGGATATATAAAGGCTTAGAGAGTTTAGTAACTGACCGGTTAACGAAAATATCTTGTTACAGGGCGAAACATTGCGTAATATGCGCCCCGCGTTCACCACCACGGTTTATGCATTTTTAAGTCCCGGGCGTCCATCAGCTGCCCGGGATTTTTTTTGCCTGCAGTTTTTCCGGCCTGTCATCAAGACTTCGTCCCCAGCACATCGCGGATGTTATCCACCACATTGCTGTCCTTGATCACATCGCTCAGCCAGCCCTCCAGCGGCATGTTGCCCCATTTGATCGCGCGTTCGATCAGGTAGGGGACAGGGCTCTGGGGCTCGGTCTGCTTGAAGTACTGCGCGATACCCGCCAGCAGGGTGAATGCCTCGTCGCGGGTTTGCGGTGTGGTGCGCAGCGGCGTGACGGGAATGTCTTGCTGGGTCTGGGTCATTGCTGCACCTTCAGGTTGTGCGCCAGCGCTTTCGCCGACGACCGCGGTGGGCGCGACAGGGGCCGGGTGTAGATCGATACCGCGATCCTTGAGCAGTTTCTCGGCCAGTTGGCCGGCGCGGGACAACACGTAGTGGAGCCCGGCAAAACTCGGCGCATCCTGGCCGAACAGCCTGTCGGCGGTGCTCTGCAGTTGCTCGCAGGCATTGAGGCTGGCGGCGATTTCAGCGGCTTTGTGGCGCAGGTGGTCGGAGTCGGTCAGCACCACCGAACGCTGGAACACCTCGGCGTTGATCTTGCCTTCATCAAGGGCTGCACGCATGGCCTGGGGGTTCTGCAACGCGAGGTTTTCGACGTGCCGGGATTCGTCATAGCGCAGCAGGCCGTACGCTTGGCCCTGGGTGATGGGCAGCCCACCCACCACATCCGCCAGGGTGGTTTTCATCCACGCCAGGCGGGCCGCGCGTTCATCGACCCCATCCTCGAGGGAAGGGAAGAGGCCGGCCCAGAAATTGTCCAGCAGGCGTTCGGCCAGGGTCAGGCCAAAGGTGATGCCGGTGAAATGGTGCTTGTGCGCCAGGGCTTCGCTGAGCCAGGCGACGAGCATCAGGTCCTTGCTCTGTCGAGCCAGGCCCTGGGCAGCCAGGGTGAGGGTCAGGTCCCAGTCGGAAGACTTCAGGTCCGTTTGCCAGTCACCCTGGGTCAGATAATCGGGGTCTGCTCGCCGCGCTTCTTTCACCTGATCGAACAGGGTGGAAAAGCTCAGGTCTTCGCCGCTCCCGCCGTGGATGGGCGCTGTCAGTTCGGCCAGCGAAAGGTCGTTGAGAAATTCAGACATAGGCAACTCGGATCGGAATAAGAGAACACCGTGCCCGCTTTCGCGGGCGCAGTGCTGAAACCGGACCGCTCTCGCGGTCCGTTATTGCCCAGGGTTTACGCGAAAACCTTGTTGGCAGTGCGATCCCAACCACCGGTGACGTTACCGCCGCCCTGGCCGTCGGCACGGCTCTGCTGGGTGTAGGTGGTCTTGATGCGAGCGAAGTTGAAGCTGATTTCTTCGATCGGCAGGTCGCCCACCGCTTTGTCTTCGCCGCCCTGGCTACCGCCAGCGACCGCTTTCACGGACGACACCACGACTTCTTCCAGGTTGATGGTCAGGTAGGTCACCTTGTCGCCACCGGCGCGGTTGACGTTCAACTGGATCTTGGCGATGTGCGTGCCTTTGCAGCAGGCTTCGAACAGCTTGGCGGAAGCCTTGTCCACGGCTTTGCGGATGCTGAAGTCGCTCAATGCCACACGCTCCGACGAAGCACCGCCCGAAGAGCTGGCAGTCGCGGAGGTCGCCTGGGTGGCGCCGTACTCGTAGCCCAGCACCTCGATCCAATCCTTGTGCTTGTCGTCCAGTACTTCGCCTGGAATGCCGTCGATCTGGATGTATGCGTCAAATGCCATTTTTACTTTCTCCTTACCTTCATTAAAAAGGATGTCACCTGCAAACAGATCACAGCCCTTCGCTTTAACCTCTTTGAATCGATCAACAGAGGCTTGTTGCGCCAACCCGGTTTCGACCCGGGCAGCGGTATTTCTTCATTGAGTGCGGCGTTTCAGTTGAGCGCCCGCACCTCGATTTCTACCCGTCGGTTAGGCTCCAGGCAGCGGATCAGCTGGGCTCTTGGCTGTTGCATGTCGCACTTGACCAGGGGCCGGGTGCTGCCTTCGCCGACGGCCTCGACCAGTTCGCCCGGTACGCCTTTGCCCACCAGATAGGTCTTGATGGTTTGCGCCCGCTGCCTGGAAACCTGCAGGTTGCCCTGGGGATCGCCGAGTTGATCGGCGTGCCCGGCGATGATGATTTTCCCGACATTGGGGGTGCTCAGCAGCTTGCCGGCGATCGCACTGAGCTGGCCTTGACCTTCATTCTTCAGGCTCTGGAAGTCGGCTCGGCCAAAGGCGAACAAGGTGTCCGACTCCAGCGTGATGGTTTCGATCGAGCGCAGCGACTGGGTCAGCAGGCTGTTGATGTAGTTGCGCGAGCTGGAGACCAGGAACGCGTTGTCGAGGATTCGCGGCACGTCGGGCTCGTGAATCTGGTCGCTGTAGAAGTTGATCTGGCGGCTGGCGAACTCATAGTCCGCGGCGGCGACACCGGCGTTGCCGACCTGGCGGGCAATCGCCGGGTACCAGTAGTCCGGGATCTTCGCTTTCAGGAATGCAGGGTCGGCCTTTTCACGCTGGGCACGCGAGAGCATGACGTAGGTGTCCAGTGTCGCCTTGCCGAACTGCGCAATGGATTGCGCCCGGTTGTCATTGGGCAGCGCCTTGGGTTCGACGCTGTCCACGCCGGTCACCGGCATCAATTCCTTGGCATTGCGCTGATAGACCTTGAGGGTGGTCAGCAAGTACAACGAGCGGGTCAGGTTGTCGGCCGTGGGCTTGAGCATCACACTTTCCAGCCGGTCGAAGTAGCGGCTGCGCACCAGTGGTTCTACCTTGTGGCCTTGATAAAGCCCCAGGCGCATGCGCAGTGGCACACCTTCGTCGTGGTGCTGGGCGTAGTAATGCGCGGTCCAGAAACGCAGGCGATCGAGGGTTTGCCAGGCGGTGTATTGCCCGGTGGCGGAGCGGTCATCGGCGGCCGCCCGGGTCAGTTCTGCCGAGAGGCTGTGCAAGGTGTTCCGGTTGTTCACATACGACCAGCCCAACAGGCTGCACAGCAGCACCGCGACCAGTGCGGCAGCGCCGATCCAGGTCGCTTTGCGCCGACGTTCGCGGTGGTTGGTGGTGTACAGCGCCACCAGGTGCTGGTCTGGAATGATGACTTTGCGGAACAGGCTGTTGATGAACAGCGGGCGCGGTTGCGCGTTGCCGTTGGCGAACTCCCGCTCACCTTCCAGCGAGAAGCGTTCGGTCACCTGCCGCGCGTGCCCGCCCGATTCCGGCTGGTCGGCATCGAGGGCACTGGTGAAATAGAAGCCGCGCAGCAGTTCAGCATTCTGATAAGGGTTGGCTCGCAACAGGGCGTCGACGAACAATTGCAGCCGTGGTTTGAGGGCCGCCAGTTCCAGCGGGAAGCGATACACCGCCGAATCCTGCCGGGTGATCTGGATATCCTGCGTGACCAGCTGCTGGCTCGCCACCTGTTGCCAATAGCTGACCAGTTCATCCATCGCCGCGCCGAAGCGCTGGCCCCAGTCGGCTTGCTCGTAACCTTTGTGGGAGAAGGTCTTGCCCATCACTTCGCCGCGGGCGGTTTCGTCCAGTTGGCGATAGAAGGGGGTGAAACCCGGCACCAGATCGCACTTGGTGAACACCAGGTAGACCGGCAGGCGCACTTCCAGCAGGGCATGGGTTTCCTGGATGCGTTCGCGCAGGCGCTTGGCGATGCGCTCCTGATCTTCCAGCGAGGTCTGCAGGATGTCGTGGATGCTGACGGTGACGATCAGGCCGTTGAGTGGCCGGCGCTGACGGTGCTGGCGCAGCAGCTGCAGGAACGCGCGCCATTTGCCGGCCTCTTCCTGGTTGTTCATGTAGCGCCCGGCGGTGTCCAGCAGGACGGCCTCGGAGCTGAAGAACCAGTCGCAGTTGCGCGTACCACCCAGGCCTGCGACTCGCACGCCCTCGCGCTCGGCGTAAGGGAAATTGAGGCCCGACTGGTAGAGCATGGTGCTCTTGCCTGCCGCCGGCTGGCCGACCACCAGGTACCAGGGCAGGGCATACAGCGCATCCTTTGGATTGCTGCCCCTTGGCTTGTTGCTGTGCAAGCGCTCGATGCTCTGCAACAACCGCTCGCGCAACAGGCTGACTTCCTCGCGATCCGCCGGGCTCGCGTTCAACACGGCCTGGTCGGCATCCTCGCGCAGCAGCCCTTCGAGGTTGTGATGCCGGGACACGCCCCGATAGAGCAGCAGCACATAACCGGCGGACAGCAGCAGGAACACGCCGATGCCGGTCAGCAGGCTGTTGAGTGAACTGAAGTCGAACGCACGCCCGATGCCCCACACCACGAAGATCGTGAGGAAAAAGCACACCCCCAGGATGTAGGGTTGATAGCGCAAGAAGTAATACTTGATCTTGTTCATACGGGCTTCGAATCCAGGGCATCGACAAAACGGTCGATAACGTCACCCAACGGGCGGTCGATTTCGGCAAAGGTGTGTTGGCGGTGGTGCTCGTCAAAGGCATCGAAAGACGCCAGCACGTCATAGCTCTGCGAGCGCTCACCGATACCGGTCAGCAGGCGATAGGCATCGCAGGTACTGCGTGAGGCAAAGCAGATCAGTCGGGGGCGCATGAAATCGTCCGCCAAGAGGCTGATTTGCGGCACGGCGCGCTCCGGGGTCATGTGCGTCAGCCAGGTGACCCACAGATCGGCGGTGGGGTTTTTCAAGCCCCTTTCCGCCGGCAAGGGCAGGGCGATGCCGATCGGCGTTGCCTGGTCGAGGTGCTTTTTCAGGGCCAGCAGCCGGGTCAGCACGGCGTTGGTGACGAACTCCGGGTAGGCGCCTTCGAGCGCGGTACTGATATCGCGCAGGTTGAAGTTCACCAGGAACTTGTCATGCACGCGCCGGAACAACTCGAAGTCCTGGCCTTGCAGCGGGCGCAGGGCCTTGATGCGCTCGAACAGCGCCGAAGTGCTTTCGCCCTGGACGGCCATGTGCAGCAGCGGCCTGATCTGCCCGCTGAACAATTCGCCCAGGGTGAACGGATTGACCAGCGGCTCGGCTTCGCTGGCCTTGAGGGTCTGGAAAATGAAAAACGGATAGCGTCGCCCACTCGAATCCCGGGAGCTGATCAGCCCGCCCAGCAACCAGTTGCCGCTGCGTGCGCGGTAGCTGAAAAAGCACAGCGGCAAGGCGTCGAACAGCTCGCGCCAGTCTTCGCGATGCTGCAGGGCGGCCAGTGCGCCTTGCAGCCAGCCGTCGAACTCGCAGACGTCGTCGCCCGCACCTTGCAGGCTGACGAAGTCCGGGCTCGCGGGGACCTTGCCGAAGCAGCCGATCATTGGCCGCTTCCCGGGTTCAGGTTCTGGCGGCTCACAGCGGGCGAGCCTCTGCGCCATTGAGCGCGCTCAGCGCCTTGACGTTGGCCAGGTCGGTCAGCTTGACGCCGCCGTAGTTGCGCACGGCGAGGCTGACCGGGCCACTGCCGGTGTTCCAGCTGAAGCGTTGCTGGATACCGTCCAGGTCGCTGACCCGGGCGCTGTCGTTCATGCGCAGCAGGCCCCAACGGCCCGGGTAGTCGAACACCGTGATGCGCTCGCCGCTCAGGGTCACCACATCCAGGCGTGCGCCCGGCGTGTTAGTGGTGCCCGGCCACGAGAAACGGCTCCAACTGGTCCTGCCGTTTCGGTAGTGCTGCTCCTGGCCGTCGAGGGTGAAGATGATGTCGGTCAGGTTGGCGGAAGGTTCGAGCATGATCTCGAAGCCGTTCTCGCGGTCCGACAGGCTGGCGATCACCTGGCCCAACGAACTGGCCTTGTCGATGCTGTTGACCATGTTCGGGTTGACTAACGGCGCTGCCTTGCTGTTGCTGCTCATCCCCAGGCCTTCGCCACCGGACAGATTGCCGATCTCGTTGCGCTTGAAGTTCGGCAGCAGCCCGGATTCCGGGTCGACGAAACGCTGCAGATCCTTGACCGAGGCTTCATTGCGGCTACCTGGCGCGATCGGGTAACGGTGCGCCATGACCTGCTCCCAGGGCTTGGCGATCTGCTGCGCCCAGGCTTTGGCAATCTGTTGGCCGGCCGGGTCGCGCAGGGTTTCCCAGGCAAACTGGATCGGCAGGCTGAACAGACCCTGCAGCGAATCGGACAGGCTGCCCTGGCTGGTGTCGACGGTGGTCTCGACGTAGTTGCGCACGCTGGTCACTTCGCTCGGCTGGCCTTCGAGGGTTTCACTGATCAGCTGCTTGCTGCTCTTGCCAACGTCCTGGGAGCGCTGGATGTTGTTCATCCGCACCTTGAGCTTGCGCAAGGCCGCGAGGTAGCGGTCCATGATCGTGCTGTCGGCGCCCTCGGCGTTTTGCACGGCGAACACCCGCGATACCGGTTCGAAGCGCTTCGCCAGGCTGCCGTCGTCGACCGCCGGCAGAGGCGATACCAGCGCACCTGGTGCCGTGTTCTTGCCATCGAAGATCCCGCTGACGCTGCTCCAGAACCCGTCATCGGGCTTGCTGCCTGCTGGCAGGGTTTCGCGTGGGGCAGGGACGTCCCATTGGGTGTTGTCGTTGACCGCCGCCAGGAGGGTTTTCACCGGCGAGTTCTGCACGTCGCTGAGCAGCGACAGTTGCTGGGTAGCATTGGCCATGTCGGTGAAGTGACGCACGCCAACGCTGTCGACAAAGCTGTACCAGGCCTGGGTGTAGTCGCGCTTGTAGCGCGTCATGAACTCACGGATGAAGTTGGCTTTCTGCACGATGCTGTCGCCGCCTTCGCCATCGAGCACCCAGTCCGTTTCGTTTTGCAGGTTGCCCGACACCAGCTTGATCAACTCTGGCTTGACGAACTGCTCCCAGCCCTGGCGGGTGAAAATCGCCGGGACCGCTTCGCTGCCATACAGCAACTGACGGCCAGGCAGCGGCACCAGGTCGCTCAGGCCGATGGCCGGGAACTGGCGGCTGGATTCCAGTTGCAGGCGCAGGTATTCGCGGTCCACCAGCGAGCTGGAAATCATGAAGGACTTCAGGCTGTTGCGGGTTTCGCTGATGAGCTGCTCGTTACGCGACAAGGCGGGTGCCTGGCCATTCTTGAGCAACTGCACGTAGACCGGCGAGTTTTCCTCAATCACCTCAATGCTGACAGGATGGTCGGCACTGGCGGTATTGGCCCAGGCCACCGGCAATGCAGCGCCGACGAATTCCGGGTCCGGGTGGGTGGCCGGTTGCGTGAGCATCAGGTAGAGCTTCAGCGCGTTATAGGACTCGATGATGGACGCGACTTGTCGCTCATCCAGCCGACCGAGCATTTCCTCGGACAACGACAGCCCGCCGGTGGTCGCTGACAAATCCGCGGCATCGCTCGCGGTGGCAGGGTTGCGCAGCGCCGTCAGCGCTTCGCCCCGTACCTTGTTCGCGGCACCCTTGGCGGCACCGGTCAGGCGGCTGGCGACATCACCGCTACTGCGCGGCAGGTTGTTCAAGCGGGTCGGCAGTTTGTTGCCCGCGCGGGCTTTGGTTGAGTCGGCTTTGTTTGGCGCGGGCGCAAAGCTGTTTTGCGCATCCATGGTCCGGGCGAACTCATTGAAGGCACGCATCTGCAATTGCAGTTGCAAGGTGACGGGTTCCAGCGCCTGGGTGCGCAGTTGCTGCAAGTAAGCGGTCTGCGCAACGAGGTAGATGTCGTCACCACGATAGAGACCGGCGCTCAATTGCAGCGGCACGCCGTTGGCACGGTGCTTTTCGATGGCTGTGAGTTGCTCGCGCAGCAGCTCCAGGCCCTGGCCCGAGGCGAGCAACCCGGCGCGGTCCGGGGACTGTTGCAGTTCGGTCAGTTGCTCGCGCAATGCAGCCAGCCACTGACGGTTGTTCTGGAACGACAGGGCTTGCCAGCCAATGAACGCAACCCCGGCCAATACCGCCAGGCCCAGCAGGGCAGGGCTGGCGGAGTTGTTCTTGCCCAGGCGCGACTGATAGAGGGTCAGGTCGCGATCGGGGAAGATCACCCGACGGAACGTGTCAGTGATGAAGTAGCTGCGGTCGCTGATTTTCCTGCCGCTGCTTTGCTGCGGTTGCTCAGGCTCCGCTTGCAGGGCGAACGACTCGGCCAGGTCGTCTTCATACACCTGGCTCAGTTGCTGGTCGGTCTGCAGGGCGCTGGTGAAATACAGCCCGCGCAGCAACAGTGGCGCACCGCCGCGACGGGTTTCGGCGAAGTGCTGGAGGAACTGCTCCAGCACCCCCGACAGCTCGGCGAAATAGTTCGGAAAGTTCAGCAGCGCACTGTCGGCATCGGCACCCAGGGCAATCATCTGGGCGTCGACGTGGCGACGGATATGACCGTGGAGGTTTGCCAGCTTGGCATCCAGCACCGGGCGCAGGCCCTGGTTGCGGATCTCGGACAAACCGAAGGTCATGCCCAGCGGTTGCTGGCGTTCGTTCAAATCCAGGCCTTCAAAGGCCTGGCTGAAGCCGGGCAGTTGATCGGTCTTGCTCAGCATCAGGTAGATCGGCGGATTGGCGTCCAGGCAATCATTGTATTCCTCGATGCGCGACACCAGTTGTGCGGCGAGTTCGTTGCGCTCGGCCGTGGTGCACGCCAGCAGTTCAGGCAGGCTCACCACCAGCACCAGGCCGTTGACCGCGGCCTTGCTGCGCTGCTTTTTCAGCAGCCGCAGGAAGGCGGCGAACTCACTGGCCGACGGGTCGTCTCGCAGGTAACGGCCAGCCGTGTCGATCATCACGGCCTCGGGGCTGAAATACCAATCGCAATGCTGGGTGCCGCTTTCGGTGTCGTTGGCGCTGCTGGCAATGCTGGCGGACAGGCCCGAGCGGGTCAGCAACGAAGTCTTGCCGGCCGCGGACATGCCGATGACCAGGTACCACGGCAGATCGTAAAGTGCCGACGAGCCGCCGCCACCGGCCGAACGATCTGTGCGCAACATCGCGATGGCGTGCTTGAGGCGTTCGCGCAGCACGTGCTGGTCGCGGAACTCACCCGAGGATTTGAGCGAACGATCGACTTCGATCTGCACCAGGTTCTCAAGGTTGTGCTCGGCGCGGATGCGCTTGTACTGACGCAGCACAATGACCAGCAGGTAGAAGGCGCTGATCAGTGCCATCGCCTCCAGCGCATAACCGCGCAGCCAACTCACGTGCGGGGCCACGAACCAGCAAACCGCCAGGCTCGCCAGCCACAGGACGGGGACGAGGAACCAAAAACTTTTCAACGAACGCAATAATGTCTTCATGTCTTCCTGACTCGGTTACCTGACCTGTGCTCAGGCACTGAACAGCTGGCTGATTTGTTCGGACAACGCGGCTACGTCTTTGCCCAGCAGCCAGTCCAGCGTCAGGTAGACACCCGCGCAGAGCAGCGCAATCAGCGCCAGGTAGAGCCACAGGGGAACTTCATGGCGCAGCATCTGCGAAACCTGGTCGGGCAACGCCCAGTCAGGCGAGAGGGCCTTGGGCGTCTTGCGAAAGCGTGCGATGTCCTGGCCGAGGGTATTGGCCAGGTAGCGCAGCTGGTCCTTTTGCCCGAGGCTGAACTTGCCTTCGAAACCCAGGGCCAGGCACAGGTGGTAGACCTCGAGCACATCGAGGTTCTGTTTCACGTCACCACGCAGCGCATCGATCTTTTCGAAGAAGCCTTCACCGGCCAGGTGCACGCCGAAATAGCGGAACTGCAAGGGTTGCAGTTCAAAGTGCCGACGCAATTCGTTGTCCCCGGAGCGCAACACGCTTTCATCGAGGAACGCACACAGGGCGTACTGGGTGTCCTTGACCTGTTCCACGCTGTAGTTCGCGCCACGGGCATCGAGCTCCAGTGCCTTGAAGAAGCTGTCAACGCTCGCCTCGAAGGCGCTGACCGACGTCACCTGGCGACCCTTGCGCACGATCAGCGCCATGCTGATGAAGTCCTGCACCAGGTCCTTGAGCGTCGGTTTTTCACGGGCGGCCGCAACGGCGCCTTGCAGTACGGCTTCGGTCATTTGAGTACCGCCATCAGTTCAAGCTTGAGGTTGGTGAACGCGCTGGGCGCATAGAAAGAGATGGCCTGGGCACTCATCATTCGCTCATACACCCGGCCATGGGGCTCGATGGAGAAGTAGTGATTGTCCAGTCGCACCGGAATCGCATTGGGCAGGCGGGTCGAATGATTGAGGGTGACGCCCGGCATGGCGCTGTTGACCACCACTTCGATGTCTTCCGGCGAGCCGACCTTGAACGCCCTTGGTACCAGTTCCAGCAGGCTCGCGCCCGGCATGTCGGCGTGCACGGAAATGTAGAAGTCCGCTTCCGCCAGGCGTGGATCGTGCAGCTGCCCTTGCCAGTAGGAGGGTTTGGTCTGGGTGAGGTTGATCACCACACACTGGTTCGGCACCACGTTGTCGAGCAGCACGCGAATCATCTCGTCGAGCCTGACCAGCGAGGCCGCCGGGTCGTGGTGGTCGTACTCGGGAATGTCGTTGAGCTGGGTGTCCAGCGAAAACGTCAGCAAGCCGCCGGCGAGTTCAGCCAGGAACAGATACAGGCGCTCGGGGTGCAGGCGCGGGTGCGCGAGCAGGTGCGCCAGGGCCGGGTGGGCACGGTTCACCGTGTTCAACAGCCAGAACAGGGTGACGTCGCTCGAGCCGAACTCGGCAATCTGGTCGGCGCGCTCGCGACGCCGACCCGACAGCGCCTTGCTCTTGGATTGCAGGGCACCGAGCAAACGCTTGCCCAGGCCGATCAGGGTGTCATGGGTGCCCAGGTGCAGCGTCGGGTGCACGAAATGCCCGTCGAGGTTGAAGCCGCCGATGTTGTTGCGTGACAACCGGGCGATCGGGCACCAGGTGTAGCCATCGAGGTTGTCGCCGTCGATCAGCATCACCACGTTCAGGCGCAGGCTGGTGATTTCGTTTTCCAGGTCGCCTTCGTTGAGGTCCGGCAAGGTGTCGAACTGCTTGCGAAAACGTCGCCCGGTCTTCTGCTCCTGGCCGTCTTCGACGTAGTTCAGGCCGAAGGGCTCCGGCAGTTTCAGCGCGGCGTAGACCTTCAGGTCGTTACCCTTGAGCAGGTCCTTCAGGTCGCGGGCGGCCGGCAGCGGATCGTGCTGCGGCGCGTCGAACAGGCTGCCGTCGGGAAACACCAGTTTCAACCGCTTGAGCTGCAGGGAGCCGGTGGCGAGGGCTTCCTCGTCCACTTCCAGCAACTGCACGCCCCAGTGAAAGGGTGTGTTGCGCAGGGTCGCCTGCGCCAGCTGATGCTGGTGGAACTCATCCTGATACTGGAAATGCTGGGGCAAAAGGAACATGCCTTCGGACCACATCACCCGGCTTTGCTTACTCATTGAGCGCCTTCCAAAAATGAATTCAATTTCGAGTCCACGGCTTTTTGCGCAGAGGCACTGGCCTGGTCCTGGGCCTTCTGCACCACGACGTCCTGCACACGTTCGGTCAGCGTCGGCTCGGCCGGCTGGTCGGGCAGGGCGGCGGCTTTGGCCAGTTGCTCCTGGGTCTTGGGTTTGTCCAGGACGTCGACACCACTGACGGCGGACACCTTGTTGTTGTCCACCAGCACCCGCAGGCCGTCGGAGGAGAACCAGATGCCGTCCTTGCGCAGGGAGTTGGCGTCAAACGCGACCTTCCAGCGGCTGTTCTCGTCGGTGCGGAAAAACGCGGCGACGCCGACATAGCCGGTGGCCTTGTTCAGCGGCCACTTGTCGACCTGGCCCATGCCCGGCAGCAGGGTGATTTCGCGGTTCTCGATCAGGGTATTGCCGAGGGCTTTTTGCGGGTCGTCCCACAGTGTGTCGGCGTCGACCGACGCAAAGCGCTCCAGTGAGGTCAGCTGGTACACGCGCAGCACCACCGAAAGCGGTTGGCCGGACTCGTCGGGATTGAGCTGGTTGCCGCCGTCGGAGGTGAGGATGACCTTCTCCTGGTCGTCGAACAGCATGTCGCCCGCCCAGGTGTCGTCGACACGTTTGCCGACCCGGTCGGTGACGCCGCAGGCGCTCAGTACCGCCATCATCGCCACCGCCGTCAGGCATTTGGCCAACGCCGTCTTTTCGAGACGCTTCCCTGAATTTTTCTTGTCCATGACCACTACCTGTAGATGCCCGGTCAGCACAGGCGATAGGCGAAATCGCCGTCGCTGCCCAACTCGATGTTCAGACTCTGGATCGGTTTGTCCTGCGCCATGCGCTCAAGGACCCGCTGCGCCAGTTCCGGCATCAGGGTCTTGGACAAAATGTTGTCGATGTTGCGAGCGCCGCTGTCGACCTCGGTGCAGCGCGAGGCAATGGCTTTTACCAGCGCCTCGTCATAACCGAGGACGGCCTGATGATTGCGCTCGAAACGCTGGCGAATGCGCGCAAGCTTGAGCGAAACGATGCGCTCCAGGATCGCGTCCTGGACCGGGTAGTAGGGGACGATGGTCAGGCGGCCGAGGAAGGCCGGCTTGAACACCTGGTTCAGATCGTCACGCAAGCCTTCAACGATTTCTTCGGGCTGCGCTTGCGGCTGGGCGTTCAGGCACCACTGCATGATGCGCTCGGTTCCGGTGTTGGACGTGAGGATGATCACGGTGTTGCGGAAGTTGATCTCGCGACCTTCACCGTCGTCCAGCACGCCTTTGTCGAATACCTGGAAAAACAGTTCGAGCACGTCCGGGTGGGCCTTTTCCGCTTCATCGAGCAGCACCACGCTGTAGGGCTTGCGTCGCACGGCTTCGGTCAGCACGCCGCCCTCGCCATAACCGACGTAACCCGGTGGCGAACCCTTGAGGCTGGAGACGGTATGGGCTTCCTGGTACTCGGACATGTTGATGGTGATCAGGTTACGCTCGCCGCCGTACAGGGTGTCGGCCAGGGCCAATGCGGTTTCGGTCTTGCCGACGCCGCTCGGGCCGAGCAACAGGAACACGCCGATGGGCTTGTTCGGGTCTTCCATGCGGGCGCGGGAAATCTTGATGCGCTTGCCGATTTCCTGCAGCGCGTGGTCCTGGCCGAGCACCCGCTCGCCCAGCAGCGCAGGCAGGCGCTGCACGGTGTCGATTTCGTCGCGCAGCATCTTGCCCAGGGGGATGCCGGTCCAGCCGGAAATTACTTCGCCGATGGTGCCGCCATCCACCAGGGCATGCACCAGGGGTTGCTCACCCTGGACGCTGGCCAGTTCGGCGCGCACTGCGGCAATTTCTTGTGCATCCGGTGCCTGATTGTCCGGGTGGCTGAGGGCGCCGAGCTGTTCCACCAGTTGCAGCTCACGTTGCCACTGTTGTTCGAGGGCATCGCGGGTCTGCTGTTCGGTCAGCAACTCGGCGTTCAGGGTGGCCAGGCGACGGGCATGGTCGCTGCCTTTGGCGGCTTCCTGCTGCAGTACCGAGATTTCCGCCTGCAGGTTGTCGATCTGGCGCTTGCAGTCTTCCAGCGGCCCCGGCTGCGCCGATTGCCCCAGGGCGACCCGGGCGCAGGCGGTGTCCAGTACGCTGACGGCCTTGTCCGGCAGTTGGCGCCCGGTGATGTAACGATTGGACAGGCGCACGGCCTGCACCAGCGCTTCGTCCATCACCGTGACCTTGTGGTGCTCCTGCATCTTGGCCAGCAAGCCGCGCAGCATGTGGATCGCCTTGTCTTCGTCTGGCTCTTCGACCTTCACCACCTGGAAGCGGCGGGCCAGGGCGGCATCCTTCTCGAAGTATTTCTTGTACTCGGCCCAGGTGGTTGCCGCGATGGTGCGCAGCTCGCCCCGGGCCAAGGCTGGCTTGAGCAGGTTGGCGGCATCGTTCTGCCCGGCCTGGCCGCCCGAACCGATCAGGGTGTGCGCTTCGTCGATGAACAGGATGATCGGGTGCAGGCTGCGCTTGGTTTCTTCGATCACCGACTTGAGGCGGTTTTCGAACTCGCCCTTCACCCCGGCACCGGCCTGCAACAAGCCCAGGTCGAGGGTGTGGATGGCGACGCCCTTGAGCACCGACGGCACGTCACCCTGGATGATGCGCAGGGCCAGGCCTTCGACCACGGCGGTCTTGCCGACGCCGGCTTCACCGGTGAGGATCGGGTTGTTCTGGCGGCGGCGGGTGAGGATGTCGACCATCTGCCGCACTTCGAACTCGCGACCGAGCACCGGGTCGATCCGGCCTTCGCGAGCGCTTTGCGTGAGGTTGATGGTGTATTGGTCCAGGCCCGGTGTCTTGCCATTGCCCTTGACCGTGCTGGCGACATCACTCGGCGGTTTGGCCAGGGCCGATTCGGCGCTGCCTTCCACCAACGCGTTGAGGTTCACGCGCAGATCGTCGGCGTTGATTTTCTCAAGCTCAGCCGCACCCGCGATCACCACCCGGCGCAGTTCGTCGTCATCGAGCAAGGCCTGCAACAGATGGCCGGTGCGGATCTGCGCCTGGCCGAACTCGATGGAGGCCAGGACCCACGCCTGTTCGATCAGGCGGGTCAGGTGCGGCGACAGCGCCGGGGTGCGCGTATTGCCTTTCTTGAACGTCCCCAGTGCCGTCACCAATTGCGCCTGCAAGCGCTCAGGCACCACGTCGTAATGACGCAGGATGGCCGGCAGGTCGTTGTCGTGGCTGTCGAGCAACTGCAACAACAGGTGCTCGATCTCGACATCGTAGTGGTGTTCCGACAGGCACAGGGCCGCAGCGCTTTCGGTGGCGGCACGGCTGGTGTCGTTGAGCTTGGCAAACAGGGACTTCAGGTTCACAGGGAGACCCCATCAAAAGGAATGTGGAAGAGGGCGCAGCGGGAAGGTTCAACATCGACGCCCGGTCGCTTGAGCCAGCCGAGCCGGCCCAGGGAAACGGTGCCCAGGCGGGCGAGCGGTACGGCCTTGGGTTTGAGCTTGGGTGCCAACTGGAAGTCGAGTTCCGCACCGACATAGAAACGCACCAGTTCCACCAGTTTTTGGTAGTCCTCGGTGCCTGGCTGGAAGCGTTGATAGTCGGCCAGCTCCAGTGGGCCCAACTCGATGCGCACGCACGACTGGTAGTCCCAGACCCGGTTACCGGCGACGGCGCTTTGCCCGAGCACGGCGTTCTTGCGCCCCAGCTGCGTGCACTGGCTGGCGTCGAGTTTCAGCCAGCGACCGGCAAACGGCTTGACCTTGAACGGCAGCGAAAAATAGAAAGACAGCATCGCTTCCAGGTTCAGCGCGTTGCGCGGTTTCTGCGCGAACAGTCCGGAGAAATAGCTGAACAATTCCCGGCGCAGGGGCGAGCCTTGTCTGTCGAATTTCTGCTTCTGTGCCTCGGGGCCGAAACCCACCAGGTTGAGCAGGTAGCGATCGAAATCCGAGGTGCCGTTGCGTTCGTACTCGATGTAGAACTTGTACTTTTGCCAGGCCTCGTAGAACAGCGTGGTCATGCGGTGCGAAAAGATGTCGAGGAAGGCGTGGGCCGCGTCATCCCGGTACTGGATGTGCCGCTCGATCAACAGCTCGGTGTACGGGCGCGGCAATACGCCCGACGGCCCGACCAGCCCCATGAAGGTCACTTGCATCTCGGACAGCGGCAGGCCGGCCACGGACACCTTGCCTTCACGCTCGAACTGCAGATCGCTGACTTCACTGGCCGGGAAGTTGAGCGACAGCTGCGAGCGAAAACGCAAAGGGTCTTCGTGCGGTCGGGTCTGCAGGTCCATGCGCCCGGTCCTGCTGTAATGCAGGCGAAGCAAGCGCACCAACTGGAAAAACTCGAATCGGTGCGGCTCAGCCCGTGCCTGGTCGATCAGACCAGGGGTTGATCGCCGGTTCGCGGTGGCCATTGGACGACTCTCTTTTCGCGCTGCAAGGTGCGAAGGGTTAATTGGGTAAAGCTGTTCATGGAGCAGTACTGACCAAAGAAGTGATCGAGCACCATGCCGAACAGAAACACACCGCTGCCGGTGTATTGGCTTTCATCGAAGTTGAGGGTGATGCCAACACCACGGACGAAGTTCGGGCGCGGGTGGCCTATGCGCGCGACCACAGGCTCGCTGCTCACCGAGACGATGCCGTTGATCTGTTTGCGGATCGCCGACACATTGCGGTAGTTGTAGAGCGACAACAGCTCCAGCAGCACTTCGCGGCCACGGGACACCAGCGACATGTGGTTGAGCGAAAGGTGCGAAATCAGCCGCCAGATCACGCCGTTGCCCAAGGGCACGCGCGCGGTGGCGGTAGGCTTGCGCAGGCAGCGGATGTCCTTGATCACCGAGTTGCCCGGGATATTGAAATCGCCGCGCTCACCCCCGAACGGCAACAGCAGGGGCAGGTCACGGTTGCTGCAGGTCAGGCGGATGCTCAACGCATCGTTGTTGGCCTCCATCACGCCCAGCTCGCGATCCACGATTCGGATAAACACGTTCGAGCCATCGCGCTGGCCGCCCTGTGCCGCACGGCGCCGGGCCATCCAGAAACTTTGCCCCGGGCCCTGATCGCCACGGGGTTCGAAAAACGGATGACAGGTGCCGACCTGATCGATACCGCCGACCTTGCGAACCCGTCGTACGCGGTCGATGGACACCACCTCGGCCGAGCCTTGCAGGCGCACATCCGGCGTCACCGCGTACTCGTGCTGGGCGTGGGTCAACTTGATCGGCTCGGCCTGCTGGCGGAACAGGTTGATGATCGGCGTGCAGTTGAGCTTGAAGTTATTGCGCCCGATGTTCTGCGTCAGGCGCGCCAGGCGGTCGCTCAGGTCGTAGTCGGAAAAGTAGAAGTTGACCTCGACTTTCTCGATCTCCTTGCCCGCCAGAATCCGTGCAAAGCCCGACAGGTCGAAGAACATGAACTTGTCGGGGAAGGTGAAGTATTCGTGCAGCAGGCGATAGCCGAGGAACGAACGCTCGGAGTAGTCCACCAGGCCTTCGTCCAGGCTGTAGCCGACGGCTTTCAACGCGTTGGCCGGCAACACGACCTCGCGCGAACGCCCCTGATCTTCGAAGGTCAGCGTGGCCTTGGCCAGGTTGTTGAACAGCAGCTCGTACAGTTGCAGCATCAACGTGCTTTCGCCGTCGAGGAAGAACCGCAGGCTGTCCAGTTCCAGCTTGCCGAACTTCACATCGGAAGTGGCCACCAGGCCGATGCGCAAGCGCGCGACCAAGTCGGCGCTGTGGCCGTTGAACGCCGAGCGTTCCATCTCGATGAACGAGGCCTGTTGCACCGCCACCGGCCACAGCTCGACCGGGTAGCAGGTGCGGAATTTACACACCACGCCATCGATCGGGTTGGCACTGAGTTCGGTATGCCGGGGCACACGGAACGCTTCGGTGACTTTTTCCTGCTTGCCCAGGTTGAACTCGACGATCGACATCGACGGGGTAGGGCGCAGATAGTGCGGGTACAGCACTTCGAGAAACGACTCGACGATTTCCGGCAGCTCGTCGTCGAGCTTTTTGTGCACGCGTGCAGAGAGAAACGAGAACGCTTCGATCAAGCGCTCGGTGTGCGGGTCTTCGCAGTTATCGCCCTCGATGAGCAACCGCGACGCGATTTTCGGATACTGGCTGGCGAACTCCTGGCCCAAAAAGCGCAGGTGCGACAGTTCCTTTTCGTAATAGGGCAGCAGATCGTCGAGCATCAGTTGAGGTTCTGCACTTTGTATTCCTGGGTATTGACCTGCAGCACCGCGTCGAAGGACACCTGGCGGGTGACGTCTTGCAGGCGCAGGACCGCGTCCACGCGAAAGGTCAGCATGCGTTGGCCGGTCTGTTGGGCGAGCAGTTGCACCTTGACGCTGCGAAAGCGCCGGTCGCCGACCGTGATGGCCTTCTCCAATTGCCGCTGGATCAGCAGGCGATCCTTGGGATCAAGCACGCTGCGACTGGTGAAGTCCGGCATGCCATAGTCGAGGATGCTGCCGTTCAGGTTGGCGAAACCCTCCAGCTCGTTGGCGATCAGGGACTGGCGGGTGTTTACCAGCACTTCCAGGTCGCGAACGATGCTGGCCTTGTAATCGGCCAGCGAACACAAGCGCTGCGATGACGCTTCGATGGACTGATGCGGACGATCGTCCAGCAATCGGTCCAGCAGCGATGGCAACAGCTTGTGTTGACTGGTCATGTTGCCTCCCTGGCAAAGTTGGCGATCAGGCGCGAGTCGATTGCGGCAGTTCGGCAACCAGGCGCAACGAAGCGGTCAGTTCGTCCAGTTGGTAGTGCGGGCGCAGGTAGGTCACGGCCTTGTACACCCCCGGCTTGCCCGGCACTTCGAACACTTCGGCGCGGGCTTCGCGCAACGGGAACTTGGCCTTGGCTTCCTGGCTGGCGGTATCGTCCAGCAACACGTAGCTCGACAGCCACTTGTTGAGGAACAGCTCGACGTCCTTGCGCGAAGCGAAGCTGCCGATCTTGTCGCGCATGATCGCCTTCATGTAGTGGGCGATGCGCGAGGTGGCGAAGATGTACTGCAACTGCGCGGAAAGCCGGGCGTTGGCGTTGGCAATGTCGGTGTTGTACTGCTTCTGCTTCTGCGTCGACTGAGTGCCGAAGAACGCCGCGTAGTCGGTGCCTTTGCAGTGCACCAGCGGAATGAAGCCCAGGTCCGACAGCTCCTTCTCGCGGCGATCGGTGATGGCGATTTCGGTCGGGCACTTGAGGGCGATTTCACCGTCATCGGTCTTGAACGTATGCGTTGGCAGGCCTTCCACCAGACCGCCACCCTCGACACCACGGATCGCCACGCACCAGCCGTAGCGGGAAAACGCATCGGTGACCCGGGTGCCCAGCGCGTAGGCGGCGTTCATCCACAGGTACTTGTTGTGGTCGCGGCCATCGACGCTTTCGACGAAGTTGAATTCCTCGACCGGCGTGGTATCCGGGCCGTAAGGCAGGCGACCGAGCACGTGGGGCAGGGTCAGGCCGACGTAACGCGAGTCTTCGCTGGCGCGGAAGGACTTCCACTTGGCGTATTCGACGGTGTCGAAAATCTTCGCCAGGTCCCGTGGGCCGGACATGTCGGTGAACGAATCCCAGCCGAACAGCTCAGGCGAAGCCGCCGAAATGAACGGAGCGTGGGCAGCCGCAGCAACGTGGGAAATTTCTTCGAGCAGGTACATGTCTTCCGGGCTGCGGTTGAACTCGTAGTCACCCAGCAGCATGCCGAACGGTGCACCACCGAAGGTGCCGTATTCTTCTTCGTAGATCTTCTTGAACAGCGCGCTCTGGTCGAATTCGGAAGCGGCCTTGAGGTCGCGCACCAGGTCTTTCTTCGACGCATTGAGCAGGTGGATCTTCAGCGTGGTGCTGGTCTCGGTCTGGTCGACCTGATACTTCAGGCCGCGCCAGGACGCTTCCAGCTGCTGGAATTCACTGGCGTGCATGATCTCGTTCATCTGCTCGGAGAGCATCGCGTCGATCTCGGCGATGCGCGCGTCGAGCACGGCGATCAGGTCCTTGCTCGGCGTCATTTCGCCTTCCAGGATCTGGTTGACCAATTCACCGATCAGGTCGCGGGTGCGGGTCCGTTCGGTCTCGGAACGGGCCACGCGGCTTTGCGAAATGATGCTGTCGAGCAACGAGGATTGCGCGGTGAAGCTTTCCACTTCAACCAGCGAGCTGTCCTGTTGAGTCACGGTTTGCTTGTCGTTCATCGTCAGGCTCCTACGCTTTGTCGTCGGTGGCTGGAACGGCGGCTTCGCGACCGAATTCCTTGCCCAGGGTTTTCAGCTTCTCGGTGTTCTGCAGCACGTCCATCAGCAGTTCTTCGAGCTTGTCGTTGCCGCCCATCTTGTTGCGCAGGTCCGCCAGCTTGTTGCGCACTTCCAGCAGTTTGCGCAGCGGTTCGACCTGCTTGACCACGTTCTGCGGTTCGAAGTCTTCGAGGGCGTTGAAGTTGAGCTCCACACCCAACTGCGTGCCGTTCTTGGCCAGGGTGTTGTCGACGCGGTAGGTCAGGCGCGGCTTGATGCCCTTGAGCACGCCGTTGAAGTTGTCGCGGTCGATGAAAATGAACTTGCGGTCCTTGAGCTTCGGCAGCGGCTCCAGCGGGTTACCGGAGAAATCGCCCAGCACACCGACGACAAAGGGCAGCTCTTTCTTTTCCTGAGCGTCACCGATGTCCACGTCGTAGGTGATATGGACCCGAGGCGCGCGAACGCGGTCGAGTTTGTGCTGGGTACTTTCCTTCTTCGCCATCGTGATCTCCTGTGCGAACAATTCGCTGCAAGTCGTTTGCGTGTCGGTTCAATGGGTGGCCGAGCGCGTTACATTCCTTCGATCGTCAGCAGCAGGCGCTGACGAATTTCATCGTTCATTTCCATGATGTTTTCGTGTCCCACCAATTCTTCGAAGCTGGTGTTGCCGGCGATCTGGGTGCTGCTGCGGATCACCGCCTCGTCGGGCAACTGCGAGCGCACCGGCGAGCTGATGACGCAGAAGGGCAGGTCGCCGAAGTCTTTCAAGCGTTCGAAGGTGACGGGAAAACGCAGGCCTTCAAGCAAGCGGCTGATGCCGGGGGACTTGCTCAGGCAGTAGAACAGCACCAGGTAATGCACCACGAAGCGGTACAGCTCGGCGCTGCTGCGATTGGGGTCGTTGATGACGGTGCGAAAACGGGCCAGGTCGAACGAACTGAACCCGACCACCCAGCGCACGGGGCTGGTGATGCGAATGGACTGGCCGCTTTGGGACAGCACCTTGTCGTACTCCAGCGCAAACAGTTGCGGGGTGGTACTGAGCAGGTTGAGGGGCACTTCGAGTTCGTTGACCAGCTGGAACGGAGCGGCCGAGCCGATGCGGTCGTAGAGCGCCTTGAGTTCCTTGAAATGGTGCTGGGTCTCACGACCGCTGCTGCGCTGCGCACCTTGCAGGTATTCACCGAAAAACGTCTGCGGACGGATCAGCAAAGCCAGGGTCGCCAGGTAGTCCGAAGCCTGCGCCTTGAGCGCGTCAGAAATGGCCCGGGTCTGGCTTCGCAGCTTGATCAATGCTTCAACATCAAAAAACGTCTGAGTCATCGGTAACTTCGTCCTTGAACACTTCGCGACGACTACCCGGATATACAGGGGAGTACGGGCGCAGTGACTAATTTCTCGACCAGTTCACAGTTGTGATCGCTGATGTTTGACATCAAGAAATCACACTGCCAGGAATCATTGGGAGTGCGATGCTGGCATATGGATATCGAGTTGCCAGTAACGTCGTGTATGGCAACGGGATGTGTAGGAAAGTTCCTACGAGGCGCGGATTTTTTCTTTTTTTTGTGACCTGCCGCAATGATGTCTGCTTGCCACTATTTGCCGGATGTCCATGGCTCAAGTGCCTGAAACCCAATGGATTCAATGGTTTCCGTAAGAAAATGGATCCAATTTTTAACTAAAAAAAATTGAAAAAAGGTGAACCGGTTCACCTAATGCCCGCTTGATTATCCGGTAAGGAAAAAATTGGAGGATAAGTGTCATATTACTGGCACGAAGTGATGGCACCCCGAGATATCCGTGGATATACAAGGCGACCTTGCGCTGTTGAACGAGTGTTCGGGCAATACGGAGTTACATATCGCCGTTATTTCTGTATAACGCGCCAGGTACGACTGCGTCTCACAACTTTCATGTGTCGGCCGTGCATTAGCGTGAGGGCTTTCGGGCCTTCGTTAAATGGAATTTATGCTCGCCACGGATACAAGGCGACGCGACTATTGAGGCCCTGTCTCATGAGAACGTTGAAACTCATTGCCGTGCTGATTCTCCTGCCGCTTTTCCTTGGCTTGTTTGGTGTCTGGGAGTTACACCGCAGCACCGAGAGCATCAAGGAGTTCGCTGATATCAAGGCCGAACTGAGCGAGATGCATGTCGAAATCGAAGCGATGGTTGCCAAGCCGTTCTCACGCTCGGCCAAGGTCGATATCAACGGCGAACGCATGGGTGTCCACGAGGCGTTATCGCGGGTTACCCAGGCCGAACACGAACTGACCATCGTGCAACCGGTGGCTGGCGTGATGAACAACCTGGCCAAGGGCGCCATCGCCCTCGGCCTGCTGGCCTCGCTGGTCGGCGTGCTGGGGCTGCTGGGTTTGCGTTGGGCCGGCGCCCGCGCGAGTCATTCCCGTGAACGATTGCTGCACACCTTCAGCCGGGTGAGCCGTCTGTTGCCGTACCTGCTGGTGGGGCACATCGTCGCCATGGGCGCAGCGGTGGCGGCCATCCTCGGTTTCGAAGGCCTGGGGCTGTGGCACATGGGGAACATGAGCACCGGTGAATTCAAGCTGATGCTCGTCGTGCTGATGCTGATGCTCGGTTTCCTGTATTCGATCTGGCAGATGGGCAAACAGCTGCCGGTCATGCTGCACATGTTCCAGTCCACGCCGATGAGCGTTCTCGGCCAAGTTGTCACACCGGAGCAGGCGCCTGCGCTGTGGGCCCGTGTTCGCGAGCTGGCGGATCAACTCGGTGCGCTGGCACCCGAGCACATAGTGTTGGGCATGACCGAAGGCTTTTACGTCACCTCCAGCGACGTCAACCTGCTGCCGTCAGGCACCGCGCTCAAGGGCCGCACCCTGCACGTGCCGACGCTGTACCTGGGCCTGCTCGATTCGGCGGAAACCGGCGCGGTCATCGGTCACGAACTGGCCCACTTCGCCGGTGCCGATACCGAGTACAGCCTGCGTTTCGTACCGATCTACGAGGGTATCGGCCGCAGTCTCGGCGTGATTGCCGAAACCATGCTGCAAAGCGATGTGCTGCAACGCACGACGCTGTGGCCGGCGTTCATGCTCGGTGAGTATTTCATGGAGCGTTTCGATCACGCGGTGAACCATTGGAGCCGCGTGCGGGAACTGGCGGCGGACGCGGCGGGCGCGCAGTTGGCGGGGAATATCGCCATCGCGTCGGCGTTGGTGCGCATCGCTGCCATCGACCCCTTGTTGCAGCAGGGTGTATCGACCCATGTAGCCCGCGCGACCAACCCCAGCGCCGAACACGTGCGTACCGGCGATTTGCCTGGCAGCCTGGTGCAGGAGCTGGCCGTGCAGCTGCTGACCCTGCCCGAGGAGGACATGGCAGCCAGCCTGCCGCATCCATCGGACACCCATCCCTCCAATCTCGAGCGGCTGGCGTCCCTGCAAGTCACAGTCAAAGAGGCCGTGAGCCGCGGCACCCGTCCTATCAACGCGGCACAAGCCTGCGCCGCGATGGATCACTATTTCGCCGATCCCCAGGCATTGCGTGCGCGCATTACCGAGGACTTTCTCGGCCATTACGTGGAGCAGGATGCGGCGATTGTGCAGGAGTTGCGTAGCCATGCCGGCAATGCCACGGAGGAAGTCCGACTGCATGAAGGCGCACGATTGCGCGGGTGGATTACCTTGGGTTGCTTCTCGTTCTTCATGCTGTTGGGTCTGGGCCTGCTGGTCTTGCCGTACCTGCTGCCGCAGGTTTTCGTGGACGCGAATTCCACAATGAAGTTGGTTGGCATTCTGCTCTTGATCTGCATGGCGTTCCTGCTGCCGCTCTCCTTGCGCATGCTCACGCGGGCGAACAAGACCGCGTTGTTGCTGACGCCCGAGCACTTCGTATTCGCCAACTTCAAGGCGCCATTGCCGATCCGGCACGTCGCCGATTTTGGTCTGCAAGTGGGGCAGGGGGTGCACTTGAATCTGTTGCTGGAAGACGACGCCCCGATGCCTGAGTTGGCCTCGCGCTCGTTCTTTTCGCCGGATGCGAAACTCAACAGGCAAAAGCGCTGGGTCCAGCTGCACTTGCTGCAAATCTGCCGCGACGACAAAAAACTCAAGGACCAGGAGTTGGCGGACCTGATTGGCACCTACCTGAATGCAGGCACTGCGCGGCACTTGCTGCAGCAGCGATTCGAGCAGGCCTGAAGGCTTTCAGCATTGGCAAGCGTGGGGCGCCGGATTCAATGGCGCCCTGCGCAAAGCCGATGAAGATCTGATAGCAGCCCTTGCAGTTCGTTGTTTTCGTCCAGCAAGGGCTTTGCGTTCTCATACAGAACAACGTCGTTGATCGAGCCCATGCCGCCGTACAGCGACATCAATCGAGACAATGCGTACGTCGTATCCCGGGGCAGCGCAAGGCTGCACTCCTCGAGTCTGTCCGCCCATTGCGGGTGGCCGAATGTCCTCAGCAGTTCTGCCGTTCGGGCGATGTTCGAGGAGATATTGTGGAGGTCTTTCATGGCTACAGTCCTGAGCCTTCGTGCTTTCGGTTTATCACTTCTCAAAGTTCACAACGCTGACGGAACCATTGTGCCAATCGACCGAGTAACTGAGGCCATTCCAGTTACCAACGATCAACGCCCCGTTTCTGTCGCACTGAAGACTCATGTAGGGCTTGTCTGCTTGCGTGCCGTGGGGACTTTCCTGGATGAACCAAACCACCTTTCCATGCCTCGATAGTGCAAGGATGTTTTTGTTGAAAATGACATTTGAAGGGGACTCGATCAGGACCGCGAGCCTGTCGTCATGCTGCAAGGCGACTTTGACCGGGTGAGGCAGGTGAATGGATTGATCTGCTATCCAAAGGGTGCCGTTGTCAACGTGGTACCAGGTTTCGGTCATGACGTTATCTCTAGCGTTATCCCTGAAGTCGCAGCAATTTCATGTGCGAGGAAGACTTTCCGGTGGCAACCCGTTAGGCAGCTGAATCTTCAGGCCGCGTGCGATCTGAATGCCTATGTAGAAGGCATCCCCCAGTACGCCAGCAAGTTCAGGATCGTCGGCTTCAAACTCTTTGCTGGCCCAAACGCCGATGGTCAATTGGTGCAACCGGGCTTTATCTTTTTCAACGCCCAGCAACACGTTCTTGATGAATTGCAATTGGATCAGCGAGCTTGAGTAAATCTGGAACTCTGGACAGCCGTTGTACCTCAGGGCGGTGATGGTTATCGCATTGTCAATGTAGTCGAGGGCAGTTGTCGGCGTTTTCAGAAGACGGTCCTTCCCGGCTCCAGCGGTTTGATAGCTGCGCGACGCTACGTACTCATCAAACATTCGAACCTGCTCACCGGTCTGGGCAGAGTCTCGATCATAACCAACGCGTTTTCTATAGGTCAGGAATTGTTCTGATTCTGGTCCATGGGACAGCAGCGAAACAATCGCCGCACATTGCGTGAGCCAATAGATCTCGAACGAGGACTCAGTGCCTCGACAATAACCAAGATCTGTCGCTTTGCCGTACAAGTCACTCGCCAGTTGGCTGGCGTAATCGCGGTTTATCGTAGTCTCTGATGTCCGGTCGGCCGGGTCATTCGCTATGACGAAAACCCGATAACGCTGCAACAGGAGGGCATCCACAAGCGTCAGGTCCGGGCAGGCCGGGGGCATCAGCGGGACAAACACTTCTGGCCCACGATTGATCGGTAGCCAGGACAGGTTCCTTTCCACTCGGGAAAGTGGCTTGTCCACTTCGGTCTGGGGGGCTGCATCGACAACCTGCTCGGTGGAGGCGGGTGGAGGAGCGGTCTTTTGTCCGAAAAGGGTTTTCAAACGATGCAGTAGTTTTGACATGGGGGTAGCCGTTCAAGGGTTTTGATTTTGAGGGCAGCGGTCCACGGGGACGAAGTGACGAGCTTGCCTTAGATAGCCGTTCCTCTATTGGCCCCCGGTTGCACAATCAGCAGATCATCCAGCTCTCTGCGGCGACATCTCATGGCAAACGCCAGGGCTGTATCAAGATCCGTTTGGAAAAGATCGAAGCGTGCCCGGTCAATTTGGTAATACTCCTCGTAGTCGACCATGCCGTTGCTGACCGGAATCGACAGGTAAAGGCGACCTGTAGTCTCCTCGACGCCTAAGGCAAACATGTGTTCACGGCACGTGAATACGTCACTGAATTTCATCGTGTCCTTGATCTGGTGGCTGGGGTATTTATCCGTGTCGTTTCAACGATTCCCATAAATCACTACGTCCATCTCGTCATGGAGTGGGGCGCTTTCGAATAGCTTTTGCGCCAGGTCTTGAATGTGTTCTGACCAGGCGATCGTTTTGACCCATTCTTCAGGCATGCCCGTCACCCCGTACAGTGCCCCGGCTATCTGGCCGGCGGTAGCTGCCACGCTGTCGGCGTCGTCCGCCAGATTGGCCGCCAACAGGATTGCATCCTTGAAGTTGTCGGTGTTCCAGACCGCCCACAGAGCGGCTTCCAGCGTATCGATAACATAGCCGGAGGAGCGGATCTGATCGCGGGTTTTTTGTTTGTATTCGCCAGCGTTGATGATCAAGGGGCGGGGATATAACGCGCGAACCATTGACGACAAGGCTTCCTCCTTGTCCGCGCCATTGAGGGCCAGGTGCAGTTGAGCGCCGAGCAGTTCGCAGCAATTTACGGCTTCTGCTGCCCTGTGAGTGCAACGACTTTGTGCCGCGCTTTCCCGCCAGGTACCGGACAAGGAGTGGCGACGGTAAATGGCGGTCGGTGCCAGCCTGATGATCGACCCGTTGCCGGCTGTGGATGGATGATCGTTGCCGTACCAGTCGACGCCCTGCGCCAATCGACCTTCAAGCGCGGTACGAGTGGCGTTGCCAATGTCAAAGCACTTTCCGTTATGGCTGTTTTCGCCATTTTTATACCAGCGACAAAGCCTCTGCGTGTAGTCGCGGAAATCGAATTCCTTGTTTGCCACGTAGGTGTCTGCGAGAGCCAGTGCCATGCTCGTATCGTCAGTCCACTCTCCCGGTTTCAGCTTGAAAGGGCCACCGCCAACCATGTCACTGACATGTTCACGATCACGGGGCAGAAACTCGAGCGTTGTACCCACGGCGTCGCCAATCGCGAGCCCCAGCAGGCAGCCCTTTGCGCGGTCCAGCGCCTGCTCCTGAGTGACGGTGCAAGGCCTTGAGGTCAGCCACTCTGGCTTCCTGACCGGAAATCTGGGTGCGTCCGGCTGCAATATAGGATCCATGCGCTGACGTAGTTGAGGAGAGGGCGGCGGGAGCAGGTGGTCGTAACGCTCGGTGTATTGGGTGAGCGCTTCGTTTGAGCTTCTGAGATCAATAAGGTTTTTTAACATCTTGGCACCAGGCAATGATCTGTCACGATGTATCTGAGTTCAGACTCGTTCAAATGCGTCCCACAACATCTGTCGAATTGTATCTAGTCTTGCGTTAGCTGCGATTCGCTGCTCCGCGGTACCTCGATCAATGTAGACGTCGGAGAAACCTGATTTACTGCCTGCCATTGTTCTATACATTGAAGTCGCTTGTGCCCATTCATTACTGTCCGGTAAAGGGTCAACGGACAGTAGGCGGATTATCGTGTTTATTCCTGAATCAAAGTTCTAGCAGCTCTCACTGTGAAAGATTTCTTTGAACGTAATCAGCAGTTCTGTCAGGTTTGAGTTTGTCATGCGCTTTTGTACACTCAACTCACTCAGGTGAGTAATGTTGTATAGACCGAGAGCTGTGGGCATCTAACGCCTATCAGTTGTGAGCATGATCGTTTTTTCGACATGCTCAAGTGGCGTTGTTAGCTCCATGCTGTGCTTGTGTTGACTGAGTTCGATAATTTTTCACTTGGCGGAGCGCTCCGAAGAAAGGTGCTCTTATGGCAAGTGCGCTTTAATTCTCTTGGCGAGATACTCGTAAAAATTGTTCGCGTACAATAAATTTTCCCCTGAAGGGATTCTAACGAAGATCTGACATTCCTCGCCGTTATATGTGTCGTAATCGAAGAAAAAAACCTCGCCAAAGTCGGTTTCGCTGATAACTACTTTTTTTTCGGTTGTTGATTTATGTTTGAGGCCATTAATGTGCTGAAAAACTATATCGCCACCATTGATGTCGTCGAAGTCCATTCCATAGATGCTATATATTTCCTCCGATCCGACTTCTCCCCCTGCATAGTTCTGAAGGAACCATTTGTAGGACGTAGGTAGTTTATGGCAGATTCTTTGCTCGGCCTTTACTAACCAATCATCAGTCACTGCGTCAGCGGGGGATCCAAATGCAGCAATATCCGGATGTTTTTTAATCAGGTCTTCCAGCTGAGAGCGTGTCATGTTTTTCAATTGCCTTTCGCGTAGGTTAGTGCTCGATTGTTCCAGTAGTCGCTTTTCCATCGATCAAACAGAGATCTGTCGATCCCAGAGGGTATTGTATTCGGGTTTATATGTATAACAGAACTAAATTTTTGATGGAATGTTTGAGTGAGCTCAGCTATTGCCCCGTTTTGAGTCTGTATCATGTGATGAAGGTTGATTGATTTCCCATCGATGCCTATAGGTGCTCGTCCGCTTGCCATGCGCTCAAGATTGGTACCGGACACAAGTTTTCCGCGCTCTCTCCAGGTGGTCATCAAATCTGGGTCAAACAGATCATCTCTCTGAAACACTTTGTTGCCTTCAAAGTCAACGGGAGGCTTGGACCAGTATTTTCGTAGTTGTCCGAGGTATGTATCGACTTTTTTTTCAGGGATCTGGCTGGTTTTTGGAGCAGTGGTAAAAGGAGTATCCATTATTGGCTCAGCCTTGACCAAAGGCGCCGGCTCCCTCACCCGCAACTCATCCCGAGCCAGCAACTTCTGCTCATTCCTTGCCAGCCAACCCGCCAACTGCTTGTTCGATATCTCCGCCTGTAGCTTCGCGCTACGGGTCGCGATGCTTTCCATGCTGTTCATCACACCGGCTTTCATCTGGCCCCGGGTCAGGTAGGTGACGATGGCGGTGAGCAGCAGGAGTACAAGCTGCTCCTGCCCGCGAGC
This sequence comes from Pseudomonas sp. YuFO8, assembly GCF_035065025.1. NCBI lineage: Bacteria > Pseudomonadati > Pseudomonadota > Gammaproteobacteria > Pseudomonadales > Pseudomonadaceae > Pseudomonas > Pseudomonas sp. YuFO8. Next base: position 39,579 of record NZ_JAXDEQ010000047.1, read on the forward strand.
CAGTTGTCGTGCCGCGCGTTCGACGCGCTCCTGTACCAGTGCAGCGGAGCCGCCGCTGGGGTCGAGGCCGGACGGCTTGAGGCCTTCTTCGGCGTGCCAGGCCGTGGCGATGCCTTCCTGCAAGGTCGAGAGGCAGGCGGGCAGGCCCTGGTAAAAATATTCGGCGATGGCGGACAGGCCCAGGGCCATGAGAATCAGGTTGCCGACTTGTAACCCGATTCCGCCGCCCACCATTGCTCCAGGGCCAGCGCCGACGCCAAATGCGAAGGCCCCCGCTGCGCCGCCGGCCACGGTGCCGATCGCCACGCTGCCGCCGAGAATCATCGAGACTTCTTTGACCAGTTGCAGCAGCACCGGCAGGATCTGCTCGATTTCAATCGAGGCCCACTTGCGCTTGAGGTCCATCTGGATGATCGGGTAGGAGAGGGTCATCGCCTGATGCACCGCATCGATGCGATGACCGCCCATGTAGCCATAGGCCTGGCTCGCGCCATTGCTGACACGCCGGGTGAAGCCGTTCCAGTTGTCGTGAACGCTCTGCAGGCCGTCGTTGACGCCCTGGTTCAGCTCGCTGAATTTCTGGTCGAGGTTGCGTTCGACATCGGCCCAGCTGGGCACGTTGGCTAAAAGATCCATTTACTCATCACTGTCCTTGGGGGAAAGGCGCTTCCTTGTTGCTGCAGTGAAACTGTCGATTATCCGACTTCACAGCATTGCCTGAGTGATGGCAATGGGCCGCACTTCCGGCTGCGGGGCGAGTTGAAAGTTTCAACATGGATCCCATTTTTTGTTATTCGCGTTACATTCGGCAATGATGGCAATAAGGCATTAGCCGCTAATTGACAGCGCTTAACTTCCCGTTTGTCCTTGATATATCGGCGTTTCTGGTTGGCCAGCGTGGCGATAATTATTTTTCAGGATTATCCGGCGCTGAGTTCGAAGCGCGTGGAAGCGCCCGCATGCACTGCCTGCGACTTGACAGGGCGCATGACATGCGTGTCTCCTTCCCGCGTTCGAGTACCTGTGATATTCGTAAAAGTGTGACAAATTTCTCAATTATTTAGCCGGGTAATGGCACTTTCATACTGCCTTGCGGTCGCAGTTCCTGACGCACAATGGTGTGTAATGGATTTCATTCGGTGTTTAAAAAATCGATGAAAATCAAGAATTCATAGTTGCGGCAAACAGGGTTTTGACCCTTTTATCTGATTCGTGCGCAGTGGTTGAGAGAGGGCGGTAGCTTTCCACTGTTTTCAAGGAGATACACATGTTGATGGACCTTGCCGCAATGCTTTCCCCGCAGAATCGGCGCCTGTTCAAGTTCAAGAACTTCGCCAACCCCGAACAGCAATTGTTGCTTGAGTCCTTCAAGGGGACCGAAGGTCTGTCCCGCGCGTACAACTTTGAATTGCTGCTGGTGTGCCAGGACTCCGGCGTCGAGTTGAAGTCGATGATGGGCCAGCACGTGGTCCTGGAAATCGAACTGGCAGACGCCACGCCTCGCTACCTGGCAGGCTACCTGACGCGGTTTGCCAGCATCGGCAGCGACGGCGGCATGGCCCGCTATACGGCGACGCTGAACCCCTGGTTCTCCATGCTGAAGAACCGCTTCGACACGCGCATTTTCCAGGGTTGCACAGTCGAGGATGTCGTCACCCAGGTGTTTGCCCTGTGCACCGCGTTTTCCCGGCACGAATTCCGTCTGAGCAAGCCGCTCAAGCATTACACCTACATCACCCAGTACCGCGAATCGGACTTCAACTTTGTCCAGCGCCTGCTGGAAGAAGAGGGGATGTTCTACTACTTCGAGCACACCGCCGAAGGCCACACCATGATCATCTGCGACGACTCCAGCACGCTGGTGCCGTTGCCTGAGCAACCGCAGATCCGCTTCCACACGGCATCGGTCACCGAGACCGCCGACTCCATTACCCAATGGAGCGGCAACCGCCAGTTGCAGTCGGGGAAAATCGCGGTCCAGACCTTCGATTATCGTCAGCCGTCCAATCGCTTACCGGTCGCCATGAAGAGCCTGAACAAGCAGGGCGATGTCGACGAGTTTGAAATCTACGACTTCCCCGGCCAATACACCCACGGTACCTATGACGAAGGCGAGGCGCTGCTACGGTTGCGGGTCGAAGCGCTAGAGCTCAAGGGCAAGAGTTTTCATGGCGCCAGCAACTGCCGCGCGATGAAACCCGGCTACACCTTCGAACTGCTGCAGCATTACGATCATGATCAAGGCCCCGCCGATGATCGTCAGTTCCTGCTGATGAGCGTCGAGAGCGAAGGCCACAACAACTACCTCAGCGGGCAGCAGGCGAGCTACTACAACACCTTCTCCTGCGTGCGCAAAAAGATCGTCTTCCGCCCTCAGCTCACCACCCCGCGACCGACCATCTCCGGCCCGCAAACCGCGATCATCGTCGGCCCGCCGGGGGAGGAAATATTCACCGACGAACTCGGCCGCGTGAAGGTGCAGTTCCACTGGGACCGCAAGGGCGAGCACAACGACAAGAGCTCCTGCTGGGTCCGCGTTGCCCAGGCCGGCGCCAGCGGCGGTTTCGGCAGCATCCAGATTCCCCGTGTGGGCGATGAAGTCGTGGTGGTGTTCCTCGATGGCAACCCCGACCGCCCATTGGTCATGGGCAGCCTCTACAACAGCCAGAACACCCCGCCGTGGTCGTTGCCGGCAAACAAGACCCAGAGCGGGTTCCTGACGCGGTCGATGAAGGGCGACGGCGGTACGGCGAACTTCTTCCGCTTCGAAGACAAGTCCGGCGCCGAGCAGATCATCATGCATGCCGAGCGCAACATGGACACCGAGATCGAGGTCGACGAGACCCACAGTGTCGGCAGCAACCGCACGATCACGGTCGGTGGCACGCACACCGAAACCATCAAGAAAGACACGGTGATGAATATCCAGGAAGGCTCGCTGACGATTCAGGTCGACAACCAGTTCATTCAGGTCAGCGCCAACCAGCACATCATTCTCCAGGTGGGGGACAGCAGCATCACCCTCACGCCGGACGGCATCGAGATCAAAGGCAAGGCGATCACCACCACCAGCACCGGCACGACCCAGATCACCGGTTCCGAGGTCAGGGTCAATGACTGAGGTAACGGTGTCATGACCAGGGTCAGTCTCTACGATCGCATTTCCGAAAAGCGTATTGCGCGGGAGGAAGCCGAACGCCTGGCTCAACAGAACGCGCTCCTCGTGCAGCCTGAGCCCGAGCCGGAACTCGAGCCCGAGCCTGTGTTGGCGCTGCAAGACACGCCCAGCAGTTTCTCCTTCGGGGGTTTCAACCTGGCTTTTCCGGCGGGCTTCAATTTCCGTGAGGTCCAGACCACCCTCGAGCACCAGGGCGAGCCGATCAGCCTGACGATCAAGCGTCGTGACGTGCAACAGGGACAGACGCTGGATCAGTTATTCGAAGCCTCGGTGCAGGCGTTTCGCCGGGAGCACCCGGACGTGCGCATCATCCGCCAGCGCGATGTCAGCTTGGCCGGCAGTGCGGCGAAGTCGGTGGATCTGCATTTCAAGTGCGGTCATGCCGATCGTCACGCGCGCCTGGTGGGTGCCCTGGTGCCCGTCGCCGGGCGTGACGATGGCCAGTGGCTGAGTATCGCTTGCGAGATCGATCCGGCCCGGCCCGCTCTCAGTCTCTGGCTGGTTGATTTTGACGGCATGCTCGACGGCCTTGCCGTGCGCTGAACGCCACATTTTTTTGATTCAAGGAAGTTACCCAGAATGGATTATGAGTTGCAGGAAGGCAGCATCGCGCTGCCGCAAGGGTTCCAGGACCGCACGGTGAACATGTTCGTGCTGGGGGCAAGCATTCCGGCACCGTTGAGCATCACCGTTTCCCGAGACACATTGCTGCCCGGTGAGGCGCTCAAGGCCTACGTCGAGCGTCAGGTCAAGATGCTCGCGTCCAAGCTGCGTGGCTATACGCTGTTGGGCAAGAAGGCCGTTGCGCTGTCGACGTCGGCACCGATCGACGGCGTGCAGATCGATGCGTATTACATGACCGATGGCCGACCTTTCTACCAGCGCCAGGCGGCGTTCCTGATCGAGCCTGGACGCGCGCTGATTTTTTCCACCACAGCCCAGGCTGATTTCAGCAGCGAGCAGAATCAGAACTGGAATGACCTGCTGGCCAGCTTTCAGCCTCGCCAGCCCGGCGGCACCAAGACCGACTCCAGCACACAGGAGTAACGGTCATGTTTGAAGCCGCAAGGTTTGGCGATGAACTGTCGCACACCAGCGCCCTGGGTGGGTTTCTCATCGGCGCAGCGCTCGGCATTGCGCTGGTCGCCACGGTGGCGATCGCGACGTTCACCTGTGGGTTTGGCGTGGCTTTGTTGGCGGGTTTGGTCGCAGGCGTCGGAGGTAGCCTGCTCACCGCGGCCGGGGAGAAAATCGGCAGTATGTTTTCTTCACCCGCGGGGACCATCGTCACCGCGTCGCCCAACGTGTTCATCAATAGCCGCAAGGCCGCCCATGTCGAAAAAAGCACGGGAGCCTGCGACAAGCATCCCGGCCCGGTGAAGGTCGCCGAAGGCTCGACCAACGTCTTCATCAACGGCACGGCGGCCGCCCGCAAGGGCGACAAGATGACTTGCGGCGCGACACTCTCCAGCGGCTCGGACAATGTCTTCATCGGTGGCGGTACCCATCGCTACCTGCCGGTGGACGACGAGATCCCGGGTTGGTTGCGGACCACGGTCGACATCCTCATGGCGGTCGCCGGCGCAGCGGGTGGTATCGCCCAATTGATCAAGGCCGGGACCCAGGCCGGCATGAAAGCCATCATGCCTTGCGCACTGAAATTCACCGCCGGGTTTGTCGCCGGTGAGGTGGCCTCACGTTATGTCGTGGGGCCGGCCATCGAGCGAGCGGTGGGTGGCCTGATCGGCAACCCCGTCGACGCCACCACCGGCCGCAAGGTCATAACCGACGAAACCGACTTCAGTTTGCCGGGCCTGATGCCGATCCAATGGTCGCGGTTTTATGCCAGCGACCTGAGCGTCGACAGCGTGCTCGGCAAGGGCTGGGTCCTGCCCTGGGAGCAAAGCCTGCGTCGCAGTGGCGCCTTCGTTTATCTCACCGACAATCAGGGGCGCAGCGTTCCATTCGTGGACGTGCAACCGGGGGAGCGCATCTACAACCCCCATGAACAGGTCTATCTGGTCTGCACCGAAGGCGGCCACTACCTGCTGCAAACCCTCGACAACACCTTTTTCTACTTCGGCGAAGTCGCGGACGACAACAACCCGGTGCCGCTGCAACGCATCGAAAACGCCCTGGGCCACTTCCTGCATTTCACCCGCACCGCCCAAGGTTCGCTCACCGACATCAGCGCCACCGGTGGCGTGCGCGTGCACCTGCATTACGACAACCCGCTGGGCCGCCTGACCGACGTCAGGCGCGTGGTCGACAACGAAGCCGTTGAAACCCTGGTGCAGTATCGCTATGACGACAATGGCCAACTCGCCGAGGTGATCAACCGCAACGGCGATTCCGTGCGCCGCTTCAGCTACATCGACGGGGTAATGGCCAGCCACAGCAACGCCCTGGGCCTGACCTGCAACTACCGCTGGGAATCCATCGACGGCCAGCACCGGGTAGTGGAGCACTGGACCAGCGATGGCGAACGTTTCCACTTCCGCTACGACATCAAGGCGCGCACCACACGAGTCACCGACGTGCTCGGGCGCGAAGCCGAGATTCACTACAACACCGATCACCGCGTGATCGCCAGTCGCGACTTCGGTGGCGAGCACTACGTCATCGACATCGATGACAAGGGCAACATGACCGGCCTGACGTTACCTGACGGCAACAGGATCACCCTCAAGTACGACGAATACTCGCGCCTGCTCGAAGAGACCGACCCGCTCGGGCGCTCGATCAAATACCGCTATCACCACCTGACCCCGCTGGTCACGCAGGTGGACTACCCCGACGGCAGCACCTGGCAAGCCCGCTACGACGACATGGGCAACCTCATCGCCGAAGTAGACGCCCTCGGGCATGTCACCGAATACCTCAATGGCGACGACGGCCTGCCACACACCATCATCGATGCAACCGGCAAGTCCAAATACCTGTGGTGGAACTCCCTGGCCCAGGTCGAACGCTTCCAGGATTGCTCCGGTAAAAACACCACCTACCGCTTCG
>NZ_JAXDEQ010000048.1:0-42368 GCF_035065025.1 Pseudomonas sp. YuFO8
ACGGCCACCATCGCATCGCCAGCAAGCCGGCTCCTACAGAGGTGTGTCACTCCACAAATTCAACATGGACCCGCAAATCCTGTAGGAGCTGGCTTGCCGGCGATGGCGGCATCACGGCCAACATCGCATCGCCAGCAAGCCATCAGTCCAACTTATTATTAATATTTAACGTCCCGGGCCGTGTCGCGGGTGTCCTGTTTGGTGTCGCGCTTGTCCTGGCGACAATCGGCACGGCTCTTTTCATCACCCTCTTTGCATTCTTCCTTGGTTTCCCTTGAGGCTTCGCGCCCTTCCTGCTTGGTGTCACGCGATTCCTGCCGTTGGTCAGCCTGGTCGGTCGCGTAGGCCGGCAACGACACGCCGTATACGCCAGCCGCGAGGGCCAGTGACGCCAGTACAGCCATGTAAAACCTGCGAATCATGAGCTTTCTCCTGTTCAAGAGTACTCAATCACTGGTTTTTCCCGGTCATTGACCGGGAACACACTTTCCAAAAAGATCCTCTGGAGTGGGAGCTTTAACGATAGTCGATACAGGCAACCCCACAAGCTCGGGGGCCTATACGGTCTAGAGCATTTTCTCCAGGCCGATCTTGTCGCTGAGCCAGGCCTTGAAGCTGCGCCATTTGCTACCGGGCTCCTCGCGCAAGACACGCAGGCGTCCGTCGTCCTCAGCAATCCAGACCACTTCGCCGTTTTCCAGGCGGGCCTGGTAACTCACCGCTGGCGCCATGCCCTCAAGCGCCAGCTTGCGCACGTAGCCGGCCAGTTCAGGGCTGTCGACCAGCACCCCGACTTCAGTGTTCCACAGCACTGAGCGCGGATCGAAATTGAAGGAGCCGATGAACACCTTCTGCTGGTCGAGGATCATGGCCTTGGTGTGCAGGCTGGAGTCCGAGCCACCACTGAGGCCAAAGGAAGAAGAACCACCGCTGGGGTCGTCCGGTTGGCGCCGCAGCTCGTAGAGCTTCACCCCATGTTCGAGCAGGCGCTTGCGATAAGGCGCATAGCCGCCATGCACCGCCGGCACATCGGTGGCTTCCAGTGAGTTGGTCAACAGGCGCACATCGACCCCGGCATCGGCACGCCCGAGGAGGTAACGCATGCCGGATTGTTGTGGGACGAAGTATGCCGAGATCAGGATCAGCTCTTTATTGACTCTATCGAGCTCAGGCCGCAGTTGCGTGGTCATCAACAGCGCACGGGCCGGTTCGTCGTCGGCCAGGACTTTGCTCGGGGCGTCCCACATCGCCGTGGCATTGGCCCAGATCAGCTCCTGACGCCAAATCGCCAGTTGCGGTTGAGTGCGGTAGGTCATGAGGTGGTCGTACAGGGCCTGGTTTTCGATACGCGTGCTCTGCAGTGATTGTTCCAGGCGTAGGCGGCTCTCCTGCAAGTCTTGAGCTGTCGGCTTGACGATCAGGAAGTCACTGATCGACCGGCTCAGGGCGCTGTTCCAGTATTGGTCGAAGCTGTGGCCCAGTTGATCGGCGACCGGGCCGAGGCACAACAGGTCCATGTCAGTGAAGTTGAGATCGGGCTTGGCGTCGAAATATTCATCCCCCAAGTTGCGGCCGCCGACGATCGCCGCGCTGTTGTCGGCCAGCCACAGCTTGTTGTGCATGCGCCGGTGCTGCTGCGACAGATTGAGCAGGCGGCCCATGGTGCGGGTCACCAGGGTGCTGCGACCCAGATGCAAAGGGTTGAAGACACGGATATGGATGTTCGGGTGCACGGCCAATGTAGCGATGACTTCTTCCTGGCCGTCGCTGGCGGTGTCATCGAGCAATACGCGAATCCGCACGCCGCGATCGGCCGCCAGCAGCAGTTCCCACACCAGCGCCCGGGTGCTCAGGCCGTTGTGCACGATGTAGTACTGCACATCGAGGCTTTTCTGCGCATTGCGGATCAACTCGGCACGCGCCCGGAACGCTTCACTGCTGTTTGGCAGCAGGCGAAAACCCGACCGTCCCTCATGCTGGGCGGCCGCGGCCTGGATCGAACGCCCGAATGCCGATTCGCTGGCGGGTATGGCCTTACTGAACTCGTGGGGCAAGCGCGTTGGGGTGGCGCAGCCGGCGAGCAGCAGGGTGAGCAACAGCGCGGGGACGAACAAAGACATGGACAAGGGGCTCGTCCTCAACCTCGAAGGGATGGGTTTTGACTTATTTCAGTAAAGCCCCGTTCAAGCGCGGTATTGCGATATTTTGCGATAGTTCCCGGCAGTGCCGGTTTTTTTTTCATGAAGGCTATTGGCTTCCATGGATGAGCTACCATAGCTAAACCGTTTTTTTTCTTTCGGGAGAAGATTATGCATCGATTGGTTAAACCGTCGGATTATGTTCTTCAGACTGCAATGGACAAAATGGTGTACATCCTGCCTTGGGAACGCCGACATTGCCCCGGAAATCCTACGGATGAGCCCGAGCAAGGCGCCCTGCTCTATAACCAATACATCCTGAACTTCCTTCATGGCCTGGAACCTCGAACGCCAGGTGAACGAATCATTGAAATTGCGCAATGGTGCCTGGCGTTAGCCGGAGAGCCTGCCAGGGCCCTGGCCGATGATTTGTCTGCGGCCTACCTCAGTCGGTACAGCTTTGTGCTGGCTGATATCTCAAGATACGATGATGAATCGAGAGAACTTCGCGGGCACCTGGCGCTCTGGCCTGACGAAATAAAAAAGATGCCAGCCAATCTGGTGATGGCTTTGCGAGCCCGGGCTGCAGGCCTTTTGTTGGGCTGACGCCCGGGATAACCAGAAATTGGGGCAGGCCAGCAAATAGACAGCTGCTGGCGCTCCCCAAGTGGTCAGGGCGTGAGATTAGGGATAGTCTCTGAGCGACATTATTTCGAACAGCCGAGCCATGACCCGCGCAGAGTTTTCGCCAGACGTTGAAGCCATCCGCACCATCGATGCCGTTCCAGTCATCCTGAGCATGGTCAAGCATCTCACCGGGATGCGCTTCGCCGCGGTAGCGAGAGTCACCGAAAGAAGCTGGGTGGCATGCGCCGTCGATGATTCAATCGATTTCGGCCTCAAGCCCGGTGGCGAGTTGGTCGTCGAGTCAACCATCTGCCACGAGATTCGCCAGCACCGGCAGCCCGTCATCTTCGGCCACGCCAGTGCGCACCCGGTTTTCTCGTTGCACCACACCCCCAGGACCTATGCGTTGGAGAGCTATATCTCCATTCCCATCATCAGGGCCAATGGCGAATTTTTCGGCACCCTGTGTGCCATCGACTCCGTGCCGGCGAATCTCGATGAGCCCGCGATCGCCAAGTCACTCACCCTCTTCGCCGAACTGATCGCGATGAGTCTCGACGCCCAAAGCCATCTGCAGGCGACGCAAACCGCACTGGTCAATGCCCATGAACACGCAAGGCTGCACGAGCAGTTCGTCGCCGTCCTCGGCCATGACCTTCGCACGCCCCTGAGCGCGATCCGGATGAGCGCTGATCTGCTGGAAACCAGGGCAACGGAAAAACGCTCACTGAACCTGATTGCAGCGATCCGCAATAGCTCGACTCGAATGGGTGCACTGATCGAGAACGTGCTGGATTTTGCCCGGGGAAGGATGGGTGGCGGGATTCCGGTCAAGCGCCAACTGGTCGATGACCTGGGTCGCACGCTCAAACTGACGCTGGACGAAGTACAGGCCTCTCACCCCGAAGCGAAATTGACCCACGACCTGGATGTTCCGACCGGCGTCTATTGCGACGCGCTGCGCATCAGCCAGTTGCTTTCAAATCTCCTGGGCAATGCAGTGACCCATGGCTCGACAGCGGAACCTATCCGCGTGCAGGCCCATGCCGAGGGGAATGAGATGGTCATATCGGTGAGCAATCAGGGTGCCCCGATTCCACCGACGTTGATGCCATTGCTGTTTGAACCCTTTACCCGGTCAGAAGCTGGCCAGCGCGGCGAAGGCCTGGGCCTGGGACTTTACATCGCTGCCCAGATCGCCACCGCGCACAAAGGTAGCTTGAGCGTTACCTCGACGCTGGAAGCAGGCACCTGTTTCGTCGCAAGATTCCCGGCTGACTTCAAATGGCTCAGTTGAATTTTTCTGAACTAACCTCCGTCTGCGCTCCTCTCCCGCTTACCATCAAACCCATGAGAGGGGCAGGACGTCATGAGAGCACTCACCTATCACGGCGCGCATAGCGTCAAAGTCGACACCGTCCCCGATCCGGTTATCGAGGACAGCGACGACATCATCCTTCGCGTCACCGCCACGGCAATCTGTGGTTCGGACCTGCATCTGTATCGCGGGAAGATCCCGACCGTCGAGCATGGCGATATCTTCGGTCATGAGTTCATGGGCATCGTTGAAGAAACGGGCTCGGCCGTCACTGCCGTGCAACCCGGCGACCGAGTGGTGATCCCCTTCGTTATCGCTTGCGGCAGCTGCTTTTTCTGCCAGATGGACCTGTTCGCCGCCTGTGAAAAGACCAACACGGGGCGTGGCGCGATCCTCAACAAGAAAGCCATTCCATCGGGTGCCGCGCTGTTTGGGTTCAGCCACATGTATGGCGGCATCCCTGGCGGCCAGGCGGAATACGTGCGTGTGCCCAAAGCCAACACCGGGCCGTTCAAAGTCCCGGGCACCCTGTCCGACGAGAAGGTGCTGTTCCTTTCGGACATCTTGCCTACCGCCTTCCAGGCCGTGACCAACACCGGCATCGGCAACGGCTCGAGCATCGCCATCTATGGCGCAGGTCCGGTCGGCCTGTTGAGTGCAGCCTGCGCCAGAATGCTCGGTGCCGAACAGATTTTCATGGTCGATCACCACCCTTACCGCCTGGCTTACGCGCAGAAGACCTATGGCGTGATACCGATCAACTTCGATGAAGATGCCGACCCCGCCGACACCATCGTGCGCCAGACCAAAGGCATGCGCGGCGTGGATGGCGTGGTCGATGCGGTGGGTTTCGAAGCCAAGGGCAGCACCACCGAGACCGTGCTCGCCACGCTAAAGCTCGAAGGCAGCAGCGGCAAGGCATTGCGTCAGTGCATTGCAGCGGTACGACGTGGCGGGGTGGTGAGCGTGCCGGGTGTGTACTCCGGGTTCATCCATGGCTTCCTGTTTGGCGATGCCTTCGATAAAGGGCTGACCTTCAGGATGGGCCAGACCCATGTGCAGCGTTATCTGCCGGAGCTTCTCGAACACATAGAGATGGGGCGCCTTAGCCCTGAGGTCATTATCAGCCATCGACTGTCGCTGGAGCAGGCCGCCGAGGGCTACAGGATGTTCGACAAGAAGGAAGACGATTGCAGGAAGGTCATCCTGACACCGGACGATAACCGGATTGCGTTGCCCGAGAGCGACGACACCGCCGCAGTTCTGGCGACCTGATAATGCTCCCCGAAAAAGAGGACGAGATTTTCGTCCTCTTTCCAACTGTTGCTCAGGTTTCACACACCGCGGGTTGCAGGTCATCGCTTTTGCATGGCTCTTGCGACGTTTCCAACAGCAGCTGATCCACGACTTCAGCCAGGGCGGCATGAACATCCCCAGTGCTGCGCAGGGCTCGTTGGTAAAGGTCTCGCTGCCGGTCTGCACTGGTGCCGTTGCGCAGAATTAGCCGGGCCTGGGCGAAGACGTTTTCCACACGCAGCTTGCGCGCCGTATCGCCAAGGATCTGCTGCGCCAGAAAAAGCCACTGCTCGGCCGAGAAGGTTCGATCGTACCCCTCAACAATGAATGACGCCTGTGTTCCATGGCGTTTCGCGCGCCAACGATTTTCCTTGAGGATCAAGCGGGACGTTTGCGAATAGGCCAACCCTGGTCGAGGTTGATCAATCGCATAGGCAACCAGCAATCGAAACAATGAGGCAATGCACAAGGCATCTTCCAGCCGTGGGCAGGCATCCGTCATGCGCAATTCCAGGGTCGGATAGCGGCAAGCGGGCCGTAATCCCCACCAGCATTCGCTGGCCTGGGTGATGGTGCCGGTACGTATCAGCAAGGCGACGTAGGCGTCATAGGCAGGCGTATCCTCGAAGAACTCCGGAATGCCCATCCTCGGCCACTCGTCACAGGCTGTTTGCCGGTAGCTCATGAAGCCGCTGTCGGCACCGTCCCAAAAGGGCGAGGAGCTGCTCAGTGCGAGCAAAAGCGGCGTCCATGGCAAGACTTCGTTCATGACCTGTATACGATCAAGGTGACTCGGAATTTCAACGTGTACATGCAGACCGCAAAGCAGACTACGCCTAGCGACCCGTTGATAGTCTGCAAACAGTTGAAGAAAGTGATGTTGCTCAGTGGGCTGTTGCACGCGCCAATCAGCCAGAGGATGACTCCCTGCACAGAGCAGTCCCAGGTCATAAGACTCGAGCGAACGCCGCAGGCTTTTGCGAGCAGCCACAAGGTAGTCCCCTGCTTCATCCATGCAGGTGAAGATCGGCGAAGCCACTTCGATCTGGCCCTGGAACATCTCATAGGCGAAACAAGCCCCCATCGCCGCCTCGCACGCTTCAATCGAAGCCTTGGGTGGCTTATCGGTCATGCGCCGGGTGTCCAGATCGGTGATGAAGTATTCCTCTTCAATGCCGAACCTCAGCTGTCTGTCCATGGATGGGCCCTCAGTGATAGTCCTCTCCCGCTACGGCGCGCAGAAACGCCTCGTCCGCCTTTATTCGCAAATCGCGCCACTCTTGCCAACTGACAATGCGCTGGCGATCCATCTCATCCGATTGGCGCAGCAGTTCTTCGTGATAGGCATCTGGAGATTCCATGCGCAGCGCGATGTCATCGAGTGCTCGATGCCAGGCGTCCAGTGCACACAATCTTCGTTCCTGGGACGGCGTCAGCTGGTTCTTGAAGGCGTTCATGGCAGTGCAATCCCGGAGTCATTTTCTGAATGGATCAACAGGGTTCGAGCCAGGTTCACGAGGGCCGACCAGAGGTGCCTGCTGCAAAAAGGGAGGCCGGCATTCGACCTCCCGCTTCGCACGCGACGCCTTACGACGTCCCCAGTCCACGGGACAGATCGGCCGGTTGACTGGCTACTGAGTGGCCATTCCCTTGCGGCTTCTCCACTTCCGCGTTTTCCGTGGTTTTAGTCACTGTATCGCGGACCGCTTCGTAGCCCTCCCGCGCCTGCTGCTTGACCTTGTCGGCCAGCCCGGCGCTGGTCTTGCCCATGTAGCGCTGCTCGGTGGCCGTCGAGGGTAACGCCGCCCCCAGCATGGCTCCCAAGGCGATGCCCGCGGCGGCAACCATCAGCGGCTGTTCCTTGAGCAACTGGCTGACTTGATTGCTCATCACCTGCGTACTGCGCACCAGGCGGTCGCTGGCGTCATGCATGGCATGGCTGATGTTTTCGCCGGCAGCGCCCAGGTTGTCGCCCAGGTGCGCCGCTTTGTCTTTCACACTCTGGTAGCCCTCCTTCAAGGTGTCCGCCGTCTCGTGCAAGTGCTCGCGCGCACTGTCGATGCCCTCGCCCAGGCCTTCGGTCCACTCCCCGACCTTGTTCCGTGTGGGGGCTACGGGATAAGCCGGACGAGGAGTCGGCGGACGGTTCTGGCTCATCATCAGCCATAACAGACCCACCGACGTCACTACCGCCGGAACGGGATTGTTGCGAACGCTGGTGCCCAGGTTGCTGAGGAACGTCGTGCCGTTGCTCTGCATGAACGACAACGCCTGGTCGAAAAACTGTCCCGGGGTGAATTTGCTTTCCAGCGCGTCGACGATGTTGCCGATGCTGGCACGCTGGGCATCGATTTCCCGCTCGATGGTCTCGGGGCTTTTTTGCGACTCGATGTCGAATTCAGTGGTCATGAGACTTTCCTCCGCAGCGCTTCCTGGTCTTTGTTCAAGGCGTCCAGCGTGCGATCAGGCTTGAAGTGGGACGGCTCGAACTGTTTTTTTCCGGACTGCAGCATGGCGAACCCCACGATCATCACCACGACACCAACGATGAGCGCAGCCAACCACGGCGCCATGAACATGCTCAAGGCGTAGACAGCGGACATCAGCAGGATGATGAACCCCGCCAGCAGCACGATCGCACCACCGGCGACACCGGCAATGCCGGCCTTCAGCGTCGTGAGGCTCTCCTGCAGCTCGGCCTTGGCCAACGCCAGTTCCTTGGTGAACAGCGCCGGCACTTCGCGAGTCAGCTGACGCAGCAGGCCGACGACCGAAGCGTCAGGCTCCGGGGTGGGCACCGGTCTGACGCCCGGCAAATCTTGATCTTCTCTGTTCATCACAGCGCTCCTTTATAGGGTGTGGAAGCGGGTGTCGAATTCGTTGCGAAGTCTGATGGATGATCCTGTGCATTCGGCGAGGCCGGCGTGATGCCGGTTGCCAGGCCAGGATTTTCATCAGTACGTGATGGAACGGAGGTTTCGTAGGGGCGTTGCGCGCCGAATCCACCTGACGGCGGCATTGAATGCCCTGCTGCCGGGTCGCCAGCATCGCTGAGCGTCGCCGCCGGCGCGGCCCCGGCCTTGAGAAAACGCGACAGGCCAAAGCCCAGCGCAATGCTGCCGGCAATGAACAATGCCGGGTTGTTGCGCGCCAGTTCGGCGCCGTCATGCAGCAGCTGTTCCGCACTTTTCCCGCGCAGATTGCCCGCCAGCCCGCTCATGGACTCCGCCATGTCCGCGAGGTAGTCGGACATGCCCAGCCTGTCCTTGTCCTGCAGTTCTGAAACGAAGGATTTTGCCCCTTCGGCCAGTGCCTCTATCTGGTCTGCTGCCGTGTCACGGTATTGGCCAAACTGTTCATCCGCCTGCTGCCTTGCTCCGCCAAGCGCCTCCGTTACGTTTTCCTTGAGGTGTTGAAAGTCTGGGGAGTCGGGTTTGTCTGCCTGGCTCCCGGTCGTGCTGTCTGCAGTATTCATGTCGTCCCTCGCCTTCTGATTGAAGAAAAAGCGTTAGCAGGGTTCGCCACGAATCAGCCGCAGCCCCCCTACTGCTGATGACGGAGCGACGTCATGGGGAGTTCCAACAGAATGATGAGTGAGACGTACATCTCGATCGGGCAGCAAATTTCCTGAACTGTTGCGCGCCGCAGGCTTCTATCGGTAGACCGCGTTGGTCATCCATCCCAGAACCTACTCCGGAGCGCTTGATCATGACGGATCAACCACAGAGCGACAGTGCATCAAGCCAAGAACGTCCCGCCAGCCGTGTCAGCGAGGGGCTGCCCTATCCGTTGGGCGCAACGTGGGACGGCTCGGGCGTCAACTTCGCGATTTTTTCCGCGAATGCCACGAAGGTCGAACTGTGTCTGTTCGACGCCGACGGCCAGGCAGAAATCGAGCGCATCGCCCTGCCGGAATTCACCAACGAGATCTGGCACGGCTACCTGCCCGACGCCCGGCCTGGAACGCTGTATGGCTATCGGGTGCATGGCCCCTACGATCCGGCCAACGGGCATCGTTTCAACCCCAACAAATTGCTGATCGACCCCTACGCCAAGCAGATCTCGGGTGAACTGCAATGGGACGATGCGCTGTTTGGCTACACCGTCGGCCATGCAGACGGCGACCTGTCATTCGATGAACGCGACAGCGCACCTTTCATGCCCCGCTGCAGGGTCATCGACCCGGCCTTCACCTGGGGCAATAGCGCAAAACCCAACGTGCCTTGGGAAAATACGGTTTTCTACGAAACCCACGTGCGCGGCTTCAGCAAACGTCATCCTTCGGTGCCAGAGCCTGATCGTGGCACCTTCGCCGCTTTCCACCAGAACGACGTGGTGGAATATATCCGCTCACTCGGCGTGACCTCCGTGGAACTGATGCCCGTGCATTACTTCCTCGATGACAACCACCTGCTGGAAAAAGGCCTGCGCAATTACTGGGGCTACAACACCCTTGGCTTCTTTGCACCCCATGCGCGCTACATGGCGGGTCAGTCGATCGGCGAGTTCAAGATCATGGTCTCGCGCTTTCACAAGGCCGGGCTGGAGGTCATCCTCGATGTGGTCTACAACCACACGGCCGAAGGCAACGAGATGGGGCCGACCCTGTCGCTCAAAGGCATCGACAACGCCAGCTACTATCGACTGATGCCCGACGATGCGCGCTACTACATCAACGACACCGGTACGGGTAACACACTCAACATGAGCCACCCTTGCGTATTGCAGATGGTGACTGACTCCTTGAGATACTGGAGCTCAGAGATGGGCGTGGACGGTTTCAGGTTCGATCTGGCGACCATCCTCGGTCGCGAGCCTGAAGGCTTCAGTGAGGGCGGTGGCTTTCTCGACGCCTGTCGCCAGGATCCGGTCCTGGCCAAGGTCAAGCTGGTCGCCGAACCTTGGGACTGTGGCCCTGGCGGTTATCAGGTGGGCAACTTCCCACCGGGGTGGATGGAGTGGAACGACAAGTTCCGGGACGTCTCCCGTGCCTTCTGGAAAGGCGACGATGACATGCTGGGCGACTTCGCCAAGATCTTTCTCGGCTCGGGCGAGCAGTTCAATCGGCGTGGTCGCAAGCCGGCTTCATCGGTCAATTTCATCACCGCCCATGACGGCTTTACCCTCAATGACCTGGTCTCCTACAACGAAAAGCACAACGAGGCCAACGGAGAAGACAACCGCGATGGGCACTCCGATAACAGGTCGTGGAACTGCGGGGTCGAGGGGCCGACCGAGGACCCTGAGATCATCGAACTGCGCTATCGGCAGATGCGCAACCTGCTCGCCACGTTGTTCCTTGCACAGGGTACGCCCATGCTCCTGGCGGGTGACGAGTTTGCACGGACCCAGGGCGGCAGCAACAATGCCTACTGCCAGGACAGCGAGATCGGCTGGATAGACTGGAATGTGAGTGAACAAAGCAGCGAGCTGCAAGAGTTTGTCCGCTACCTCATCGAGCTGCGCAACCGCCACCCATTGCTGCGGCGAAATCGTTTCTTCACCGGCGAATACGACGAAAGCCTGGGCGTCAAGGACGTCAGCTGGCTGCAGCCGGGTGGCGAGGAAATGGGTGTGGAACAGTGGCATGACGGCAGTAACCGCTGCATGGGAATCCTGCTCGATGGACGTACCCAGACCAGCGGCATTCGCCGCGAAGGCGTGGATAAATCGCTGCTGATCATCGTCAACGCCCATCACGACGTGGTGAATTTCACCCTGCCGGAAGTGCCACAGGGCCAACAGTGGATTTTGCAGCTGGACACCAACCAGGCGCAGCTCGACCCTGGGGAATCGTTTTCGTTTGGCGATGAGTATCAGGTAACGGGCCGCTCGATGCTGATGTTCGAGCTGAAGAAACCTTCGACGAAAAAACGCAAGTAGGACGCCTCAGACAGGGGATGTGCCAGGCACGGCATTTGTGTACAACGCCGATCAACTGTAGGAGCTGGCTTGCCAGCGAAGGCGCCGGGGCAGTCGACATCGATGTTGAATGTCAGACCGCTTTCGCTGGCAAGCCAGCTCCTACAGGGGATCTTCGTCAGACCCGAGATCTCCGCCAAGCACGGAATTTGTGAACGACGCCGACCAATTGTGGGAGCCGGCCTGCCGGCGATGGCAGTAGGACGCCCCAGACAGGGGATGTGCCAGGCACGGCATTTGTGTACAACACCGATCAACTGTAGGAGTTGGCTTGCCAGCGAAGGCGCCGGGTCAGTCGACATCGATATTGGATGTCAGACCGCTTTCGCTGGCAAGCCAGCTCCTACAGTGCATCCGGTACAGCCGCGAGCAATTGCTTGGCTGTGAGGTCGCCATCGCCGGCAGGCCAGCTCCCACAGGGAATTTTTGCCAGGCACGGAATTTGAGTACGACCCGATCAACTGTAGGAGCTGGCTTGCCAGCGAAGGCGCCGGGTCAGTCGACATCGATGTTGGATGTCAGACCGCTTTCGCTGGCAAGCCAGCTCCTACAGGGGATCTTCGTCAGACCCGAGATCTTCGCCAAGCACGGAATTGGTGAACGACGCCGACCAATTGTGGGAGCCGGCCTGCCGGCGATGGCAGTAGGACGCCCCAGACAGGGGATGTGCCAGGCATGGCATTTGTGTACGACGCCAATTGCCGTCACCCAATCACTCGCGCATACACTGATCTGTCGATGTTCCCCCCGGACAGAATCACACCCACCCTTTTGCCCCCCATCGTTTCACGCTCCTGTATAAGCGCTGCCAGGGCCGCCGCGCCTGCTCCTTCGGCGAGATTGTGGGTATCGGTGTAATACACGCGCATGGCCTCGGCAATCTGCGCGTCTGTGACCGACACGATCCGCGCCGCACCTCGCGCGTAGACGGCAAAGGCTTCAGCAATGGGCTTGCGCACGGCCAGGCCGTCGGCAAAGGTATCGGCTGACGCGGTTTCGCATATTGCACCCGCTTCAAAGGAAAGTTTCGCGGCCGCCGCTTCGCTGGAGACCACACCCACCACCTCGGTTTTCAGGCCCAGCGCATCGCGGGCGGCGATGACCGCGCAGATGCCCGAGCCACAGCCAATCGGCACGTAGACGGTATCCAGGTCCGGCGCGGCCTTGAACAGCTCAAGCGCATAGGTGGCCACGCCTTTGACCAGCTCGGTGTGGAACGGCGGCACCAGGTAGAGGCCATGGGCGCTCGCCAGGCGGGCGGCCTCTTCCCGGGCCTCATCGAAATCGCGGCCATACTCGACCACTTCACCGCCAAAGCCGCGCATGGCATTGTTCTTCTCCAGCGAGTTTCCCTGCGGCACGACAATCAGCGAGCGCAAACCCAGTGCGGTCGCCGCCAGTGCCAGGCTCTGGCCATGGTTGCCGCGGGTAGCGGTGACAATGCCCTGCGCCTCGGGATGGGTGCGCTTTAGCCAGTGCATGAAAGTAATGCCGCCTCGCACCTTGAAGGCACCGGTAGGCGTGTGGTTTTCGTGCTTGACCCACACCGTGCAACCCAACCGCTCGGCCAGCAAGGGCCAGGCGTACTGCGCGGTGGCAGGCATTACCTGGTAGACCAGGCCGGCAGCTTGTTCGATATCATCGCGAGTCAGTCTGTACATGAGGCGTCTCCCTGAGGTGTTGCCCAGTGTAGACACGGGCGCCACTGGCCGGCTTTCAGAAAACCGACCTGACTTTTGCGGCCTCTTTTCTCTACTATGGTGTTCATGAACCGTCACAACCGCCAGCAACCGCCCTTCCCGTCTGAACCGGTGCGCCGCATCGAGGCCGGGCCCTGGGCGATCGAATTGCTACCCGGCAGCGCCTACGCGACCCGCTATGTAGCGACCCAGTCGGCAATTGGCTTTGCTTTCGACAGCCAGCGCGGCCGACACGCCATCGGCAGCGATCGGGTGCAGCCCTTCGTGGCCATGCCCAACGGCCTGGCGTTTGTCCCCGAAGGGTGTGATGTGTTGTCCGAATCGCCCACGGGCGGTGAGTACCTGCGGGTGCTGCGCACCGACGGTTTGGCGCTTCCGGGGGATCGTGCCTTTAATAACCGCATCGATCCACAGGCTACCGCCCTCGCCTTGCGGATGCGCCGCGCGCTGTTACAGCCCAGAGTGGCAGACGATTGGGAAGCCTGGGCCCTCGCATTGGCTGAACGGGCCCAGGGTAACGAAGCGCTATCGGCACCGCTGCAGGGCTCGATAACCGCCAGCCGCATGCGCTTGCTCGATGAATTCATCGACGCCGGCCTCGGCGGTCCGCTGGGTGTACAGGCGATGGCGCAGTTGCTCGGATTGTCCGAAGGCTATTTCATGCGGGCCTTCAAGACCGCGACGGGTAGAAGCCCCCACAGTTACCTGATCGACCGCCGCCTCGCCAAGGCGCGGACCCTGATGCGCGACTCGACCGCGCGGCTGGCGGAGATCGCCCACGCCTGCGGTTTCAACTCCCAGGCGCACATGACGACCGCTTTCAAGCAGCGCCTTGGCGTGAGTCCGGCGCAGTTGCGTGAAAGCACGCGGTACTAGGCTCAAGCCAGCCGCTCGGTGATCCACCGGGCCTGCCGTGCAATCTCCTGCACCTTGTCCTCAGGCACCGCCTGCCGCGCCCGGCCGAAATGGCTCAGGGTCTTTTGCTTCACGCGCAGCATTCGCTGCCACTTGACCAGGAACGCCGGGCTGCGGGCCTGTATCTGCAGCGGGCCGAAGTACAGCTCCTCGGCGCTATACACCACCGGTCCGGTACGCTCGGCGACGATGATTTCGTAGTCGAAGCGATTTTCCCGCAGCACTTCCTCGCAGAGGATGCGATAGCCATTGTCCATCAGCCATTGCCGCAGGGGCTGTTCGCCGCCATTGGGTTGCAGGATCAGGCGTTCCTGGCCGCTCAGGTGTGCTTTGCCGCTGTCGAGGATGTCGCGGATCGTCTCGCCACCCATGCCGCACAGGGTGATCGCCGTGATCCCGTCTCCCGGCTCGATCGCGGCCAAGCCATTGGCCAGGCGTACGGTGATCCGTTGCGCCTGGCCACTCTCGCGCACGGTGCGTTCGGCCGCGTGGAACGGCGTCAACGCCACCTCGCCGGCCACCGCCGCCGCGATGGCGCCACGGCGCAGCAACGCCACCGGCAGGTAGCCGTGATCCGAGCCGATATCGGCCAGGCGCGCCCCGACGGGCACATGCGCCGCCACGCGCTCCAGGCGCATGGACAATGTCTGTTCGTTCAACTGCAGCCCCTTTTTCACCGCGAACGTCCGGCACCTTTGGCCGAAACGGAGGCGATTCTGGCGGGTAATGCCGTGCATTTCAAATCCATGCGACAAGGGCGCCATGACTGTTGATCGGCCGCACGCCCGCCGGGGCCCCGGCCGTCTAGACTGATCAGGCACACCACAGGTTTACAGCCGCCTGATCCAGGGGAAACGGGATGACCGCAATCACCGCGAGCCAATGCATGTCATGGGTCCTGCCCTCCCTTATCGCCATCAACCTGGTGCTGACGGCGGGATGTTCAGGCAAGTCCTCCACGGCCCGCTACTCGGCCTCGAACATGGGCTCAAGCTGCTATGCCAAGGCACTGCCCACTGCCGGCGAGGGTGGTCTCGCCTGGGGCAACACCTTGAGCATCGCGCGGCAGAAATCCTTGAATAACTGCATCCGTTATGCCGGCCGGTCGGGTGGCACACCCCGTACCTGCCAGGTGGTGTTGTCGGAGTGCAGGCATTGATCTGGCGGCGTTCGCTCCTGTAGGAGCGAGCTTGCTCGCGAAAAACGTCTGGACAACGCAGTCATTCAGACAGTTCGCGTCATCGTTGACGACCATTGCTGGCAAGCCAGCTCCTACAGCTTGACCGGGGTGCCCCCGTGGGAGGCCGCCTTCGCTGGCAAGCCAGCTCTTACAGGGCCCTGGTCACGGCAATGCCCTTTCGTCCCAGTTGCTTGACCCCATACATCGCCTGGTCAGCCGCCTTGAGCAAGGTGTCGAGCGTCTGCCCATGCAACGGACACAGGGCAATGCCGATACTGCACGAGAGTGAAATCTCCCCCGCACTGGTAACGATTGACTGACCAATCGCCTCGAACATCTTCGAAGCCTTGACCTCGGCCATATCCGGATCGGCCAGGTCGGTGACCAGCACCACGAACTCATCGCCGCCATAGCGGGCAACCGTGTCCCCCGTACGCGTGGCCCCCAGCATGCGACTGGCCAGCGCGCGCAAGACCTGATCGCCGACCTCATGGCCATACCGATCATTGATGTCCTTGAAATGATCCAGATCGATCAACAGCACCGCAAACGGCACCCGGTCGCCCTTCCAGCGGGACAGCGCCTGCTCGAAGCGTTCGGCAAACAGGTAGCGGTTGGGCAGATCGGTGAGCACATCATGGGTGGCCAGGTAAGCCGAGCGCTGGTGCTCGGCGTCTGCCCGCTCGAGCGCCTTGAAATGCCGGATCAGCAGCAGCGGGATCAGCACGAACGCCGCACCCAGTATCGCCAGGAGTGCCAAGGCTTGCCCGGTCAGGACGTCGGCCAGGCGCAACTGACGCTCGAACAGCAACGTCATCGGCTGCGAGGCACTGTGAATCTCCACCCGTTCTTCAAGCAGGGGCAGGAAAAAACCATCGATCAATCCGGCATCCGAGGTCCCCGTGGCGAAGACATGGCTTTCCGTGCCGGCGGCGGTCTGCAGCACCGCGCGAATGTGCACCCGCGAGTCGACGTTGGCATGAATCACAGCATCCAGCAGCGAGCCGGTCCTGATCAACAGCAAGGCGACCATGGTGCTGCCGAAGAAATTCGGTCGGGAGCTTTCGCGCACTCGTTCAGGCCGGTTGACCGATTGCATCAGAATGAACGCATCGCCGCCCTCGTACATGGAGAACACCGGCGAGACCACCGGCTTGGGATTGTTGTAGGTGCGGGCCAGCGCATGGGACAGATAACCGACGGTTTCCAGCCTGACGCCGTAGATCGCATTGGCCTCCGACAGCACCGGGTACATGAACAGCACCGGCCAGGTCTCGCGCAGAAAGGCCTGGTGCCGGGCGGGTTGCCGAGTCAGGGTGGGAAAATCCTTGAGGGTGAAGTCCGGTCGCCAGGTGCGGCGCAGCAGCGCTTCGAAAGCTGCCTGCTCGGCCACCGGCACCGCGCGTGCCGCTTCGAGCATGTACAGATGCGGGTACGCCGACATCACCGCGGCGGCATAACGCGCCGCCGCTTCGGTGTCGCTTTGGTCGACCGCCTGGAGAAAAGCGGAAAACCCGGCCAGTACCGCTTCGTTGGTGTCGAGCTGATTGCGCACGATGCCGGAAATGTTCTGCACGTATTCGGAAAAACGCGTTTCCCGCCGTTGCGTCTCGGACTTGAGCAACAACAGCGCAGACATGCCCATCAGGCCTACGGCCAGGAGAATGAAACCGGCGAAAGCACGGTGGCGTCTGGTCACTCGCGGCCCACCTCAGCGCTGCCCTTCTTTCTGCGCCGGGGCGGCATACCACTGGTCCCTGGGCACCCGCTTCTCAAAGTCCGGGTCGCCCAGATAGTGCGGCGACATGATCTGCACCTCGTACTCATTGAACACATCCTGGATATTGGCGTGCAACATGCTCAACAACACCGCGCGCGGGCGTGGCTGGCTGGGGATGGCCTGGGCCACGAGGCGGTATTCGGGATAGAAATCCGACAGGGCCGTCTGGAACACCTGCGCCGGTGGATCAGTGAGGACGCCGGGGGTGCGCCGGGCCGCTTCCAGCAGCATCGCTTCGACCTGGCGCCACGGCGTGTCGTAGCCGATGGTCACCACAGTGTCGACCACGTAACCCGGGCCTTGCACGGTGCGCGAATAGTTCTTGGTGACGGTGGCGGTGATCATTGAATTGGGCAGCGTCAGCACCTCCCCCAGGCCGGTACGAATGCGCGTGGTGAACATGCCCAGTTCAGTCACCGTGCCTTCGTATTCGCCAATGCGCACGAACTCGCCGGGGCGCAAGGTGCGGGTGTAGGTCAGGATCAAACCGGCCGCCGCCTGCCCGACCACACTGGTAGCGCCCAGGGAAATCATCAGGCCGATCAGCACCGACAGCCCCTTGAACGCATCGGTGCCAGCGCCCGGCAGGTAGGGATAGGCCATCGCCAGGGCGAACAGCCAGATGGCCAGCGACGTCAGCCGTTGGGTCGGTTGCAAGGTTTCCTGGTTCAACCAGCTGAAGGTGCCGGGCGTGGCCATGCGCCGCAGGATCCGTCGGGCAAAGGCCGTGGTGCCCCGGGCAATGAAGAAGATTGCCAGGGCCACGCCCAGTCCCGGTATGGCGCCGACGATACCCTCGAACAAGTAACCTGCGACTTCCAGCAGGTAGTTGTTGAGGCTTTCACCCCAGGGCCGGGTGTAAGGAAACCGCGACAGGACAAAACCCAGCCATTCGTAGGTCAGCAGCAGCACGACCAGCCAGCGCAGTAACCCCAGCAAGCGGCTGACTAGCGGATACAGGTAGTTCGCATCGATCACCTGCACCCGCCCTACTTTCAGGGCCTGGGTGTGTCGGTGCATCAGGTCCGGCAGTTTCTTCAGCAAGCGGCGGCGCAGGTAGGCCATGCCCCAGAGCAAGGCGACATAAATACCGGTGGCAATCGCTGCGCCCGCCAGTGACCGGAAAATCAGATGCAGGCTGCGGGCTTCCCCGGTTTCCGCCACCACCTGGCGCAGTTTGTCGGCGGCACTTTCTGCCGCCTGCCTGACCGATTCGAACTCGCTGGCATCGACATCCTTTGGGGACACGATAAAGGCGCGCTTGGCACCCAGCAGCACCAGGTAGCTGTCCTGGATGGCATCGAGGGTGACCCGCAGGTCGTCCTCGTCATCCAGTGCTTCGTTGATCGCTGTCCTGGCCCGCTTGACCCGGGTCTGCGGCGTTTCACCCAGCAGCGCGCCGCGAAACACCATGATGCTTCGATTGGCGATCTTCAGTTCCGCTGGCGTAGGTGCAGGATCCAGCGGTTTCGCCGCATCCTCGGCCCACAGCAGTATCGACCAACACATCGCGAACATGACGATCAATGGGGTGAGGAGCCTGCTCCGCATGCATCGGTTTCCTTACGTCACAGGTTCTGGACAAAGGGTACGTATCGCAGCGTAGTCCAGCGATGAGCGGTTGTCAGATAGGCGCCACTCAGTTGGGGTCGAGTAACCCACCGCTCCAGTTGCGCGACGGGCGGCTGCCGGTGAACTTCGCCACCCCCATGCCCTGGGCGATCAGGCGATCGCGATAGCGTGTGACCAGGCGCCCGGTCTGCTCGGCATACAGCACCACCTCGGAGGACGGATCGCCGGGGCGGCGCAGGATGCGTGCGAAGCGCTGACCTTGCTCGACCCGATCGCCCAGCTCCTTCTCGAAGATCAGCACCCCAGGCTGCGGCGCAAGAACGGTCTCCATGTGGCCCATCTCCACCGCCTCGACCGGCCAGTCGGCGGGCGCCACCGTATCCTCGATGACCCCCTGGCCACAGAGCCAGGCGTAAAGCCCCTGGGCATCCTGTGCGGCGAAACGGTCGCTGACGTCGCCCTGCCCGCGCAGCTCCAGGGTCGCGGCCATGCGTTGCGCGGTCGTGCCCTCGCGCAGCCACGGGGCAATGATGGTTTCCTCGAAGGAGCCGTCGTCGCCGTCATCCCAGATGATCGCCACGTCCATGCGCAGCGCCGCCGCCAGTTCACGGCCACGGGGCCAGAAACTGCGGTGCACATAAAGGTAGGGCAGCGCCTCGTCGTCGGTGTGCAGGTCCAGCACCACATCCGCCGGCGCCGCCAGTTGCACCAGTTTCT
This sequence comes from Pseudomonas sp. YuFO8, assembly GCF_035065025.1. Classification (NCBI taxonomy): domain Bacteria; kingdom Pseudomonadati; phylum Pseudomonadota; class Gammaproteobacteria; order Pseudomonadales; family Pseudomonadaceae; genus Pseudomonas; species Pseudomonas sp. YuFO8. Next base: position 19,166 of record NZ_JAXDEQ010000048.1, read on the forward strand.
GTTGCCACACCTGGACAGCGGTCGAAGGTCGCTGCATCGCGGCCGACTGATCGAAACCCCGGTTGAAGTTATGCCCGGTTGCATCGTGATAGCGCCCAAGAATCCGCCCCTGGCGAAACTGGCCGATGCCCAGCGGGTTGGCCTGTGGCACCACCGTCACACTGCCCTTGAGCCGGCCTTGCGACTCAGCCGCTTCAAGGCGTTGCATCAACAGATGCAGCACCAGCATGCCGGCGATTTCATCGGCATGCACCCCGGCCTGCAAGTGCACCTTCGGTCCACCTTCGGAACCCTCGAAGCGCCAGACTCCGACCTGCACCGGATCGCCATTGTTGTTGCGAACGCTGAACGAAATATCCTGTGCCATCCGTTTGTCCTCCTGTCATTGATCCGCGACACCCGTCCGGCCGCCATCGGGCTTGATCTCGTCCGCTTCGGGATAAAGGGGTTGCGACACGGAACATTCGGCGCCGACGACGTCCTGCGACGGGTGCCGACCGAAAATCATCGCCAGGGTGCCGCTGACTGCGATCAACCCGGCGCCGATCATCAACGACACATCCATCAGCGTGCCCCAGATCAGGCTCGACAGCAGGAAGGCCCAGATCAGCCCGGTGTACTCGAACGGCGCCAGCACGGTCGCGGTGGCGCGCTGGAAACTGGCGAACAGCAGGAACTGGCCGATGCCGCCCATCAGGCCGGCGCCGAGCATGCCCAGCCAGGCTGGAACCGGTGCCGGGGTGTGGGTCCAGGGCAACGCCAGCGCCATGCAAATCACAAACACCACATTGGTGATCAGCATCTGCTCCAGCACCGAGGTCTGCTCATCGACCTGGCGCAACTGGATATAGGTGAACGCCCAGCACATCGCCGCCAGCAGCGTCAGGACAATGGGCAGCGGATCGGCCATGTTGCTCGGGCGACAGGCGATCACCACCCCGATAAACCCGATGATCAGGGTGAACCACTGCCAGCCGTTGACCCGTTCCTTGAGAATCGCCGTCGCCAGCACCGTGACCATGATTGGCGCCGAGAAATACAGGGTGGTCATCTCCGCCAGGGTCAGGTCGCGGGCCGCCGTGTAGTACAGCAGCCAGGCCGCGATCGACAGTAGGCCGCGCACCACCAGCAGCCGCCGGCTGGACGAGCGCCAGGCACGCCGCACCAGTTGCAGGCGCCCGATCAGCAAACAGGCGAGCACCACCACCAGGGCGCGCCAGAACAGGATGGTGAACACCGAATAATCGGCCACCAGCCACTTGATGCCGGCGTCCTGCAAGGACAGGAACGCGTAGCCCAGGGTGCACAGGCCAATGCCTTGCAAGGAGCGGTCAACCATTGGCGTGCTTTTCATCAGGCGGACCTGCGAACCGGGGTGCCACGGCGCTCGAAGAAGGCGAACAGCGCCTCGATCAGGAACGTCAGGCACACGTAGACACCGGCCACCAGCAGCAACGGCTCATACACTTGCAGGGTTTGCGCGCGCACCACGTTGGCCGCGCCCAACAGATCGATCACGGCAATGGTCGAGGCCAGGGCCGTGGATTTGAGCAGCATCACGGTTTCCCCGGCCAGCGTCGGCAACAGCAGGCGCAGTGCCCGGGGCAAGCGCACCCGCAACAGGGTCTGGCGCGGGGTCATGCCAAACGCCGAAGCCGCTTCCATTTCGCCTTTGGGCACCGCCAGCAGGCCACCGCGGATCACTTCGCCGACATAGGCCCCCACCGACACCACCAGGGCGAACACGATGTACCAATAGCCGTCACGCAGGTACGGCCAGAGGAAACTGCCGCGAATCAGCGGGAACTGCGCAAACAGGCTGCCCAGGCCGTAGTAGAAAATGTAGATCTGGATCAGCAAGGGGGTGCCGCGGGTCACGCTGGTGTAGAACAGGCTGAGCTTGGCGATGACCTTGTTCTTCGAGATCCGCGCCAGCGCCACCAGCACCGCCAGGACAAAACCGAACACACTGGAAATCACCAGGATCAAAAGGGTCGTCTGCAGCCCTCGGACCAGCAGCGACGCGTATTCAACTATCCACGCTGGAATCATTTCATTCTCTCTGCCGATTTAGTCAGCAAGAGGCATCCAGCGACGAATGCGTCGCTCGAGCCGTCCCGACAGGTAGTTGGACGCCAGCGTCACCGCGTAGTACAGCGCCGCGGCCGTGAGGTAGAACAACAGGTAATGACGCGTCGAACCCGCCCCTTGCCGGGCGGTGTACAACAGCTCGTTGGTGCCGACCACGCTGATCAGGGCGCTGTCCTTGATCAGGTTGATCCACAGGTTGGCCATCCCCGCCATCGCGTAGGGCGCCATGATCGGCAGCGTGACGCGCCGAAACAGGCCGAAACCGTGCAGGCCGAAGGCTTTCGCCGCTTCGATCTGGCCGAAGGGAATGGCCTGGATCGCCGCCCGGAAAATCTCCGACGCGTAGGCGCCCTGTACCAGGCCCAGCACCACGATCGCCGCCAGCGGCCCGCTGACATTCACCGCGTCGTAACCCAGGGTTGCCATCAGCGAGTTGAGCAGCATGGAGCCGACGTAGTACAGCAACAGGATCAGCAACAGCTCCGGCACCGCGCGGAACAAGGTCGTGTAGCCGCGAGCCAGCGCTGCAACGGGTCTTGGTCCGCCCAACTTGAGACAGGCCACCACCAGGCCGATGGCCAGCCCGACCACGAAGGCCCCGGCGGAGATCTGCAGGGTCATCCACAGGCCCTTGAGCAGCGCCGTGCCCCATCCCTGCTCGCTGAAACTGATCAAATCGAACATTGCTGGCATTTGAGTCTCCAGTGGCGCACGCGATCCCTTGTGGGAGCGAGCCTGCTCGCGATAGCGGTGGTTCAGTCAACATCGATGTCGACTGTAATGCCCTCATCGCCAGCAGGCTGGCTCCCACAGGGTCTGTGTACAGATCCGGCAAATCAGAACGCCGGCTTCACGCTCGTGCCGAAGTAGCTCTGGGACAGATCGTCATAGTCCTTGCTCGCCAGCAGCTCCTGGATGGCCTTGTCGAGTTTGGCCTTGAGCTCGGTGTCATCCTTGCGCAGGCCGGCACCCACGCCCTTGCCGAAGATCGGGTCGTACGGCACGGCGCCGAGGTAGGCCAGGTCCTTGGCGTCGGGGGTCTTGACGAAGGCGGCCATGGCGGTGCCGTCGGCCATCATCAGGTCGAGGCGCCCGGCGATCAGGTCGGCGTTGGCCGAGTCCTGGGTGTCGTAGTACTTCACGTCGGCGATTTTTTCGTAGTAGGTCTTCAGGTAGCTGGCGCTGACCGTGGAGTTCTGCACGCCGATGGTCTTGCCCTTGAGGTCGTCCGGGTACTTCTTCACCGAAGCGTCCTTGGGACCGACCACGGCGATGACCGAGTCGTAGTACGCCTTGCTGAAGGCGATCTGTTTTTCCCGCTCCTGGGTCACCGACATCGAGGAAAAGATCACGTCGATCTTCTTCGCCAGCAGCGACGGAATGATCCCGTCCCACGCCACTTCCTTGATCTCGCACTCGGCTTTCATTTCGCTGCACAGCTTGTGGATCAGGTCCACTTCAAAGCCCTTCCACTCGCCGTTGGCCTGTTTCTCGGTGTACGGCGGATAGGGTTCGGCGGCGACCGCGAAGCGGATCGGCTGGGCTTGTGCCGAACTCATGGCGGCCAGCAGCAAACAGCCGGCGCCGGTCAACCAGTGTGCAAAACGTCGATTTCCCATGGTGTTTTCCCGTCTTTTTATTGGTGTTAGCGAGTTTGATGAGCGTTGACGAATTGCCGGCAACGCTCGCTGCGTGGGTGTACGAACACTTCGTCCGGCGAACCGGTTTCCTCGATCAACCCTTGATGCAGAAAGGCGACTTTGGACGAGACATCGCGGGCAAAGGCCATTTCATGGGTTACCAGGATCATGGTCCGACCTTCTTCGGCGAGAGAGCGGATCACCCGCAGCACTTCCCCGACCAGTTCCGGGTCGAGTGCCGAGGTGGGTTCATCGAACAGCATGACCTTGGGCCGCATGGCCAGGGCCCGGGCGATGGCCACCCGTTGTTGCTGTCCCCCGGAGAGAAACGCCGGATATTCGTTGCGCTTGGCCGCAAGGCCCACCCGATCGAGCAAGGCTTCGGCACGTTCGGTGGCCTCCGCCTTGCTCTCACGAAGGACCTGGGTCGGCGCTTCGATGAGGTTTTCCAGCACCGTGCGATGGGGCCAGAGGTTGAAGTTCTGGAATACCATGCCCAGGCTCGAGCGGATGCGCACCAGCTGTTTGGCGTCAGCCACCAGCGGTGCGCCGGGGCGGGTGTGGTTCAGGTGAATGCTTTCGCCGTCCACCAGGATGCGCCCCTGGTCCGGCACTTCGAGCATGTTGATGCAGCGCAGCAACGTGCTTTTGCCCGAGCCGCTGGCGCCGATCAGCGAGATCACCTCGCCTTCGCGGGCCGTCAGGGACACGCCCTTGAGCACCTCGATGTTGCCAAAACGTTTGTGCAGGCGGTCGACTTCGATCATGGTTCGCGCAGTGACCGGCTCCCTGACCGGTTCGCTCGACACGCGGCTGATCACAGGCTTGGGTGCTGGCGCTTGCAACGCCTGGACAAAATCGCGGATACGCTGGGAGGCCTTGGCCAATACCAGGGACTCGGCATGCGCGACCAGGGCGGGATCAGCGACGATCCAGGCCATGGCCCAATCGGCCATCGGGTGGGATTTCGCCAGGCTGCCGATCACCACGCAACGCTCGGCCATGCCCGGCGCTGCCGCGAGACTCAGATGCGGGTGCTGCAGCGTCAGGTCGTCATGGACCTCGTCGATCACCACCCACAGGTCATGGGCGATGGCGAGTCCGGCGATGGCTTGCAAGGCTTCAGGGTTGCGCTTCGGGCCGGACAGGAAAATCGCCCGGGTCCGCGGGGTAATCGCCTTGGCCAGCGCTGTGGCTTCCGCCGAGATCGCCACCTGCACCAGCTTGACGCCGCAGGCCTTGAGCGACGCCTCACAGGTCAGGACCATCGGATCGAGGACAATCACCTCGTCACCTGCGGCCAGCAGGCACATCGACGTGACAAACAAGGCGTTCTGCGCCCCGTCCAGCGTGATCACGCTCGCGGTCTTCGGCTCTCGATTGAGCTGCTTGCCGTAGTGGTCGGCAAGCGCTTCGCGCAAGGCAAGTCGGTCGGTAGATTCGCTGTTGTGTGTGTCACCTTCAGCAGGCACATCAAGAGCGGCATCGGTGATGAAATCCGCGGTGCCAACACCGGGCGTCCGCTCAACAAAGGGTGAAAACCGCATGCCAGTGCCTCGTTCAATATGAAGAAACGCAAGCCCGCAACCAGCCGGGAGAGAAGGTGGAACGAACATAGTCCAAGCTGAACACTCGTTCAACAGAAAACTGTTGAAGGTTCGCGTTCAGCGTAAACAGGTCGTTTTTGCGACAGTCGCGACGTTTTTGCGTACCGACTCTCCAGGCCCATGCAGAAGGCATACAGACGGCTATGCTGCTGTGATGTCCTTTGGTTGGAAAACACCCAATGCAATCAGGTACATCCACACGGATGCGGCATGGTCGACTGCTGCTGCTTGGGGTAGCGGTCCTTGGCGGGTGCGTTCGGCTGGGTCCGGACTTCCAGCCGCCCGGCGAACCCTGGGTCGACCACTGGAACACCCCGGCCCTTGAACACGCCAGTCAACGCGCGCAATACCCGGACATCCGCCAGTGGTGGCAGATCTTCGCCGACCCGGTGCTCGACCGCCTGATTGCCGAGTCGGACGCGCACAACTCCAGCCTGAAGATCGCCGGCCTGCGGGTGATGGAAGCCCGCGCACAATTGGGCATCGCCGAGAGCGGGCGCTACCCGCAGCTGCAACAGATCGCCGCTGACAGCGTGTACATCGACCGCCATCAGTCCGGCGGGGATAACCCGGTGGACAGCCATTTATGGCAACACAGCGCCGGGTTCGATGTCGGTTGGGAGCTGGACTTCTGGGGTCGCTTCGCCCGTGCCATCGAGGCCGCCGATGCCAGCTATTTCGCGTCTGAAGCCAACTACGACGACGTGCTGGTCCTGCTGCGGGCGCAAGTCGCCGACAGCTATTTTTTCCTGCGCACCACCGAGGCGCGCCTGCGCGTCGCCAATGCAAACGCCAAGCAGCAACATCGCAACTACGAGATCACCGAGAAGCTGTTCAACAGCGGCCAGACCGCCGAACTCGACCTGCAACAAGCCAAGACCCAATACCTGGGCACGTTGAGCACCATCCCCCTTCTGGAAGATCAGCTCCATCGCACCCGCAATGCGTTGGCCGTGTTGATCGGCCAGGCACCCGGTGCGCTGCCACTGGTGGTCGACAACACCCGGTTGATCCCGCTGGTGGATCGCGCCGTGCTGCAGGATGTGCCGGCCAACCTGCTGCTGCGCCGGCCCGATGTGCGCGCAGCCGAGCTGAATGTCGCGGCGCAGTCGGCGCTGGTCGGGGTGGCCGAAACCGATTACTACCCGGCCCTGACGTTGCTGGGCAGCATCGTCTGGTCCACCGACTCCTTGAGCGCAACCTCCCGCAGCCTCGACCTGATTGGCGGGCCGAGCCTGCGCTGGAACGTGTTCGACTATGGCCGCATCGCCAACAACATACGCGTGCAGGATGCGCGCTTGCAGCAATTGATCGAAGCCTATCGCGACAAGGTGCGCCAGGCTGCACGCGAAGCGGATGACGCCGCCAACGGCCTGACCCGCTCCCTGCAGCGCGAACGCATCCTGCGCGAGGCCGAAAGCGCCGCACAACGTTCGCTGGCCCTGGCCAACACGCTGTACCGCGAAGGTTATTCGGACTTCCAGCGGGTGCTGGACGCCCAGCGCGCGCTGCTCGAACTCCAGGACAATTACCTGGTCAGCCGTGGCGATGCGGTGAGCAATGTGATTGCCCTGTACAAGGCGTTGGGCGGCGGTTGGTACAGCGCCCAGCCCAGGGTCGATGCCGCCACGCGCCAGCAAATGGAACAACGGACTGACTGGGGCGACCTGCTCAACGATCCACCGGCTGAGCAGCCTGCCTCCCCCTTGCCCAATCAGGTGAAAAAACCATGACTGAAGCCGCGCCCTCCCCTCAGCCAGCGCAGCCTGCCGCCGATCCCGCGAAAAAAGGCATCAAGTGGGTGTTACTGCTGATCGTTTTCAGCCTGGCCTGGTACCTGTTGGCTGACCGTTTCACACCGTACACCCAGCAGGCACGGGTGGGCGCGTTCGTGATTCCGGTGGCGGCGGAAGTCGCCGGCCGGGTGATCCGCGTCAATGTGCGCAATAACCAGGACGTGAAGGCTGGCGAGGTGATTTTCGAGGTGGACCCGCAGCCCTACCAGATCGCCGTTGACCGTGCGCGTGCCGACTTGGAATCCACCCGCCGGCAGATCGGTGCCAGCACCGCCGGTATCGCCTCGGCCCAAGCCAGTCTGCGCGCGGCACAAGCCAACGAACTCAAGGCGAAGCAGGATAACCAGCGGCTTGAAGGCTTGTACCGTGAAGACCCCGGGACCGTTTCCGTGCGCCTGCTGGAGGTTTCCCGCGCCGCCCGCGAAGCGGCCACCAGCCAGGTCGCCGCTGCCCGCGCTGAAGTCCAGCGTGCGAAGGAGCAGGAAGGTGGCAAAGAGGAGGACAACGCCCTGCTGCGCAGCGCCGCCACTGCCCTGTCGAAAGCCGAACTGGATCTTTCCAACACGCAGATCCGCGCCCGTTCGGCCGGGTTGATCACCGACCTGCGCACCGACGTCGGCCAGTTCGCCGCGGCCGGCAACCCGGTCATGACCCTGATTGCAATCCACGATGTGTGGATCAGCGCCGACATGACCGAGAACAACCTCGCCCTGGTCAGGCCCGAGACCCCGGTGTCCATTGCCCTCGATGCGCTGCCCGGCGAAGTGTTCCAGGGCCGCGTGCGCAGCGTCGGCTACGGGGTCAGCGTGGGCACCCCGGCCGCTCCCGGCAGCCTGCCGACGGTGCAGAACAGCCGTGATTGGCTGCGCCCCGCCCAGCGTTTTCCGGTGATCATCGAGTTCTCGGCCGAATCCTTGTCGATGCTCAAGGACAACCGCGCGATCCGCTCCGGTGGCCAGGCCGAAGTCATGGCCTTCCCTTCCGAAGGCAACGTGCTCAATCCACTGGGCCGGTTGTTCCTGTGGCTGATGAGCTGGCTGTCGTATGCCTACTAAGCGTTCGCCGAGGGTGCAGCGCGCGCTGCGCCTGGCCTGTGGCACTGCGCTGTGCCTGGCAGTGAGTTTTGGCCTGGGGATGCCGATCCCGTTCCTGGCACCGGTGCTGGGGGCATTGTTGCTGGTCAGCATCAATCGCCCGTTGCCGTTCAAGGCCACCCTGGTGCTTGCACTGACTGCGATGCTGACCACCGGCATCGGCCTGCTGCTGATCCCCCTGCTGCGTTATTACGCCTTCAGCGGCGTGCTGTTGATCGGCCTCGGCCTGCTGATGGTCTTTCGCTACGGCCAACGGGGCGGCAACAACCTGGTGGTGACCTTCCTGGTGATCGGCCTGACCATGATCCCCGCAGCCGGAGTCGCCGACTTCGGCCTGGCGGCGACGGTGATCAAGGCGCTGACCAGCGGCTTGCTCCTGGCGGTCCTGATCGGTAGGGTGAGTCACTGGCTGTTCCCCGAACCGGCCAATACCCCGACGCCCCCACCCGCCCCGGCTCTATCCACTGAAAACGTCGACCGGGTGGCGTTACGCGCAACCCTGATCGTAATGCCGACGTTTCTGCTGGCCCTGATCGACCCCGCCAGCTACATGCCGATCGTGCTCAAGGCCGTGAGCCTGGGCCAGCAGAGCTCCACCACCAACGCCCGCGATGCCGCCCGCGAGCTGATTGGCTCGACCTTGCTGGGCGGCCTGTTGGCCATTGCGTTCTGGAGCGCACTGACGGTCTTTGTGCACCTGTGGATGTTCTTCCTGTGGATGCTGCTGTTCGCCCTGATCCTGGCGCGCAAGCTCTATGGCTTGAGCCCGGGGCGGTTTAGCCCGGGCTTCTGGCTCAACACCTTGGTCACCCTGATTATCCTGCTCGGGCAATCGGTGCAGGACAGCCTGGCGGGCAAGGACGTCTACACCGCTTTTGCGGTGCGCATGGGGCTGTTCATCGCCGTGACGCTGTATGCCTGCCTGATGGTGTATTTGCTGGATCAGCGGCAAAACACCAGCCTCGCCTCTACAGATCCAGTTTGATCATGGATTAACCTGATACCCCTTGCCCTGCAAGCAACTGGTATACGCCGTCGAAGTGGTCGCGGCGTTGGTTTTCTCCTGCTCCCGGCGCTCCTGGCGCTGGCGAGAACCGCCGACCACAACACCTGCCGCCGCCGTTTGCTTGGCGCGGTCCTGGCGGTAGTCCTGCTGTTTATCGTCATCGACTCGATCATAAAACTCGTCGTGCTGACGCCCGCGCACCTGGGCCCCGGCCGCACCGGCAGCCGCGCCCACGGCGGCGCCCTTGACCCGTCCGCCCGAGGGTGTCGAGGTGGTCGATGCACTACTGGCGGCGATGCTGTTGCATTCATTGATATCCAGTTGGGTCTGTTGCGAAGTCTGGCCCTTCAGCGGTACTACCGTCTGGGTCCATCCCTGGGCACTGAATAACGACAGTGCGACGCACAGGCCGATGGGTGACAACCTTTTCATGATGATCTCCTGATGGGCGTGATTCACCCGAAAGAGTGTAGTTCAGCCCTCCTCGTCCACCTCCATGACCAGGCTGTTTTCCACCCAGCGCACCGGTACCGGTTCCAGCCTCGCACCTTTACACGGTCCATCGATACAGTGCCCGTCTTCAAATCGAAACATCGCGCTGTGATGCGCGCACATCAGCACCTGGCCGCGATAGGTGCAGAATTCCTGCGGGTTATAGTCCAGCGGAACCGAAAAATGCGGGCAGCGGTTGATGTACACCCACACCTGCTCGCCCTGGCGCACCGCAACGAGGCCGGCGGGATGCAGGTGCTGGTGCTGAGGCAGGCCCAAGGCGCCACAGTCGGCGATGTCTTCCCGTTGGCACAAGGTGATGAGGGTCATGGTCAGCCCCGCAGTTCCGGGTTGCCGAGGCTCCAGTGCCAGGGGCGTATCTGGATGCTGGCAAACAGCCCGGCCTGGACGTAGGGGTCGTCCTCGATGAAGGCTTCCACCTCCGCCAGGCTGCCGGCTTCGATCACCAGCAGCGTGCCGTTCATTGCCGCGCCGACATCATCGAGGGTCGGACCGCCCAGGCGTACCACCACCCGGTGGGTATCGGTCGCCCGCAGATGCGCTTGGTGGCTGGGCCGCAGGCGCTGGCGCAAGGCCAGGGAATCCGGGTGGTCGGTGGCGAATACCGCAAAAAACTGGCCCATGCTTCACCCGGCTTCCATGACGAATTCATAACACGCGCGCTTGAACGGCAATGGCATACCCAGGCGTGCGGACACTTCATCGTGGCTGTTGCGATCCTCATAAATCACCTGCAACGACTGCTTCACACCAAACACCGCATCGGATTCGAGGTACGGATCGTCGTGATTGAAGAGGTGGGTCACCAGTTTGCGATACCCCGGCACCTCGACCATGAAATGCAGGTGCGCCGGTCGCCAGGCATGCCGATTAGCGGCATCGAGCATGCGTCCAACCGGGCCATCGGTGGGGATCGGGTAGGCCACCGGGACAATGGTGCGAATCGCAAAGCAGCCGTCAGCGTCGGTACGATAACGACCGCGCAGGTTGCCGAACGGCTGTTCGCTGTCCTGGCCCGAATACATGCCGTTTTCGGCGGTCTGCCACACGTCCAGCACCGCACCGGCCAAGGCATTGCCCTGGGTGTCGACCACCCGACCGCGCACCAGCGCCGTCTCGCCCGGGGTGAAGGCCATGTTTTCGCCGAATGCGCGCTCGGGCATGCCTTCGATGTAGAACGGCCCGAACACCGTGGTTTCGGTGGCGGTTGCGCTGTGTCGATGATTGATCGCGTCGACCAGCATCGATACACCCAGGGTATCCGACAACAGAATGAATTCCTGACGCACCAGGCCATCGCATTTTTGGCCGGTTGCAGTCAGGAAGCGAATGCCCTCGAACCACTCCTGTTCGGTCAGTTCGACCTCGCTGACGAACGCGTGCAGGTGCCGGACCAGGCATTGCATGATCTGTTTGTAGCGGGCATCCGGGGCGTCGGCGAAGCTGTTCACGGCCTGCTCGGAAATCAGTTTTTCTACCACTTTGTCTTGATCGGTCATTGTTCTTGTTCCGACATGGGCTGGCTGCGCTGCTGGGGTCAGGCTGGCGCCTGGCCATTCAATGCGCGGGTCAGCAGTGCTTCGATCGGGCCTTGTTCAAACGGCCGTGGATTGTAATAAGGGCTGGCACAGGCAATTTTTGCAGCCTCGGCCGGACCGTTTGGCGGTAGGCCGATGTCCGCCAGTGCCAATGGAATGCCCAGCTTCTGGTTGAGTGCATACAACAATGCACCCACCTCACTGGCCGAGCTACCACCCAGGGCGCGCGCGGCACGTTGCAACGGCTCGGCGGCCGCTTCGCGGTTGTAATGCGCGGCATGGGGCAGCACGATGGCGTGGGCCTGGGCGTGGGGCAGATTGAAGGTGCCGCCCAGGGTGTGGCAGAGCTTGTGGTGCAAGGCCATGCCCACCGAGCCCAGGCAAATGCCCGCCAGCCAGGCGCCATACAAGGCTTGGCTGCGAGCGTGAGGATCGTTGGGATCATTGACCACGCCGGGCAAGGCCTGGGCCAGCGAGCGGATGGACTCCTCGGCCATGAAACCGACGATCGGATTGGCGTCCTCGGCGTACAGCGCTTCCACCGCGTGGGCCATGGCGTTCATGCCCGAACAGGCGGAGATCTGCGCCGGCAGGGTCAGGGTCAATTGCGGGTCGTAGATCACGGTTTTCGGCAGGACCCGAGGATCGCGTCCGGTTTTCTTCAGGCGATTTTCGGTCAGCCCGTAGATCGGCGTCATCTCGGAGCCGGCGTAAGTGGTCGGTACTGCCACGATCGGCAACCCCGAATCCATGGCAATCGCCTTGCCCAGGCCAATGGTCGAGCCACCGCCAATGGCCACGCAGCAATCGGCATCCAGGCGCACCGCTTCGACGCGTGCCGCTTGCGCCACTTCCAGCGGCACGTGCATCACCGCGTGCGGATAAACACCCGCGGCGCGATCACCGAGCAACGCCGCGACGCGCTCGCCCAGGCCGTGCTGTTCCGGCGTGGTGAGGATCAGCGCCCGACGGGCTCCCAGCCGTTCGATTTCTTCAGCCAGCGCCGAGAGCTTGCCCCAGCCGAACACCACACGGGTCGGCAGGCTTTGGTAGACAAAAGGATTCATGGCCGGCCTCAGCGTTTGAAATGTGGCGGGATTTTTGCGTCGACGTTGACCCATACCGAGCGTGCTTCGGTGTAGTCGTGGATCGCTTCGAAACCCATTTCCCGGCCATAACCGGATTGGCCGACGCCGCCGAACGGGCTGCCCGGGCTGACGCGTTTGTAGCAGTTGATCCAGCACATGCCGGCATGGATGGCGTCGGCCATCTTGTGCGCACGGCTCAGGTTCTGTGTCCACAGGCCACTGCCCAGTCCGTACTCGGTGCTGTTGGCGATGGCCAGCGCTTCTTCGTCGGTGCTGAAACGCACCACGGTAACGAACGGGCCGAAGACTTCTTCCTGGCACACGCGATCACCGGGCTTGGCCTCGACCACGGTCGGCTCGACATAAAAGCCCTTGGCCAGCGCCGGGTCGTCCGGTGCCTTGCCGCCAGCGAGAACCTTGCCGCCCTGTTCGATGGCGATGTCGATGTACGCCATGACACGGTCGCGGTGCAGGGCCGAAGTCAGAGGGCCCATTTCGGTGTCCGGGTCCATCGGGTCGCCCAGGCGAATCGACTTCGCCAGGGCGATGAAACGCTCGAGGAACTGGTCCGCGATGTCTTTGTGCAGAATCAGCCGCGAACCGGCGATGCAGGCCTGGCCCTGGTTGTGGAAGATCGCCCAGGCAGCGCCGTTGACCGCCGCTTCCAGATTGGCGTCTGCAAACACAATGTTCGCCCCCTTGCCGCCCAGCTCCAACTGGATGCGCTTGAGGTTGCCTTTGGAGGCTTCGACAATGCGCCGAGCGGTCGCGGTCGAGCCGGTAAAGGCAATCTTGCCGACGTCGAGGTGTTCCGCCAACGCCTGGCCCGCGGTATGGCCGTAGCCCGGCACGACGTTGACGACGCCTTTGGGGAAGCCGACCTCGGTCATCAACTCGACAATGCGCAAGGTCGACAGCGGTGTGATTTCCGAGGGCTTGATGACGACGGTGTTCCCCGCCGCCAGCGCCGGGCCCATCTTCCAGCTGGTGAACATCAGCGGAAAATTCCACGGCACGATCTGCCCGACCACGCCAATCGGCTTGCGCTGCACGTAATTGAGGAACCCGGCTTCGACCGGAATCACCGTGCCTTCGATCTTGTCGGCCATGCCACCGAAGTAGCGGAAGCACGCAGCGGTGCGCGGTACATCCAGGCCACGGGAATCGCGGATCGGGTGCCCAGTGTTGAGGGATTCCAGCTGCGCCAGTTCTTCGCTGCATTCCTCGATCCTGTCCGCCAGTTTCAGCAACAGGCGTCCACGCTCGGCAGCGCCCAGCGCCGACCACGCCGGGAACGCGCGTTTGGCGGCGGCCACCGCGAGGTCGACGTCGGCGGTTTCGGCGGCGGCGATGCGGGTGATCAACGAGCCGTCATGGGGCGACACGACGTCGATGGTGCCGCCGGCGAGCGCATCAACGAAGCGGCCATCGATATAGAGCTGATTTTGCATAAGGGTTTCCTCGCACCGCGCCTAAGGCGCAGTGGCTGACTGGATGGCTGAGCGCGTGGCCCGGGGCGATGCCGGGCCACGCACGAGGTCTTAGAATTCGATCGGGTACGGCTTGAGCTCGCCGCTTTCGTAGCGTTGCGGCAGGTTCGGCGTGGCGTTTTCCCAGACCAGCAGCATCGAGCGCTTGGTCGAATAGCCCTGGTGGCGAATGTCGGCGGGCATGGCGCAGATGTCGCCGGCCCGCATGGTGATGCGCGCACGGGGGTTGCCGTCGTCCTTGTCGCCGACATCCCAGATGATCTCGTCCGACAGCTGCAGGAACCACTCGATCCGGTCATTGCCATGGAACACCGGCAGGATGAATTCTTCGGTGGTCGGGCAGAACAGGCTGGCCTTGCACACCGAGGTCACCGAGGGGTTCCAGGTCACGTCGGAGCGCGACAGGTACTTGTGCAGGTTGAAGGCATGCAGCTGGCCTTCGAAACCTTCGGCGGCGTGGATTTCCGGCTCGTCCTGGGGCACGTCGATGAACTGGCGGTTGACCGGCAGATCGTTGCGCAGCGGCGAGTCATCCGGCAGGCCGGGCATGCGTTTGGTGGCGATGCGAAAGCGTTCGATGGCTTCGATGTTGTTGCCGTTCTTGCGACCGAAGGCGCTGCCGGTTTCTTCCGGGGCGGCGAACGGGTCGAAGGTGGCGTTGGTCCAGTCGCGCAGGATCGCCTTGAACGTCGCCATGATCAGCGGCGTCTCGAAGTTTTCTGTGTAGTTGACCCCTGCCGCCTTGAGCGTTCCATTGAAGGTGCCGGCGTACAGGTCGACCTTGCCGTAGTAGTTGCGGGTGCCGATGACGTGGTCGAAGTTGACCCAGCCGTAGAAAAAGCCCCAGGCCACGTCGCGCATCAAGGCTCGCAGGAAGGCATCGACCGGAATCAGATGGGAACGGGTCTGACCTTTGGCGGGCCAGGTGATACGGGCGAAATACTCGTCGCGCGACAGCTCGAAGGCGCCGAGTTTGAAAGCGCGGTAGCCGGTGACGACGTCGGCGGCGCTGGCCTGGACGTCTTCATCGGCAAACAGTGGGGTAAGGGCTGCGGTTTCAAGCATGGCCATGACAGAGTTCCTCTTGTTTTTGTTGGCGGGGTCGGCTGGGCAGATCACTTCAGGCAGATGTCGGCCCACTTCTCGACCGACAACGGGCCCTTGATCGTCTGCTGCAGGATCACGCCCGGGCGACTGGCTTCGAAGCGATAGGCCGTGCCCACCGGCAGCAGGCACTGATGGCCGCGCTTGAGCAGGACGTAACCCATGGGTTTGCCCGCCGGCACATCACCGGCCAGTTGCGTGCCCTCGCCTGCCATCAATGGCGCATCGAGCTTGAGAAAATCCACCCGCACTTCACCGTCCATGACGATGGCGAATTCGTCGTGCGCGGCGGTGTACCAGGGCGACTGGCCTTCCGCGCGCAGGGTTTCGATGACATAGCCGAGGTTGAGGCCAACCACGACCTTTTCATAAGGCCGGGATTGTTCCGCCACTTCGAACACGTTGGAAAAGGCGTAGTGACTGGCCTGGCCGCTGATGATTTCAACCGAGCCCTTGGTGTACTTGTCCAGCGAGCCGAAGACCGTTTCGATTGCCGCGCTACTCATGGTTTTCACCGTTTTGTTGTTGTAGTAACAGTGAGGCAACAGTACGTCTGAGCCCTTGCGGGAACAATTAGAGAGTCAGCGACAACAGTGTTCGCGAAACGCAAACACTGGGGTCATTGTGGGAGCAAGCTCGCTCCTACAGGTTTGGTGTGACTCAACGGATCCAGCCGCGTTCGAGCAAGGGCTTGTCCCAGCATGGCTCATCGCCGAAGTTCTCCACCAGAAAGTCGATCAACGTACGGACTTTCAAGGCCCGGCGTTGGGTGGCGGGATACACCGCGGAGAAATTGAAGGAGGACAACGCGTATTCGGGCAGCACCGGAATCAGCCGCCCGCTGAGCAGGTCGTCACTGGCCACCAGCGTCGGCAAGCAGACAATACACACGCCAGTCTGGGCGTAATCACGCAACAGATGCACCGAGTTTGAGCGCACCTGACCCGGCAGGCTCAGTTCCACCTGCTCGTCTTCGCGGTTGAACAGCCAGCGGTTGCGCGACGGATAACCCTCATACAGGGCGATCTTGTGTTGCAGCAGTTCCTGGGGATGGGTCGGCACGCCGAACTCGCTGGCGTAATCGGGGGACATGCAGAACAAGCGGCGAACGCTGAACAATTTGCGCTCGATCAGGGTTTCCGCCATCGGCGGGAACATCTGGAACGCCACATCAAAGCCTTCTTCGATCGGGT
Source organism: Pseudomonas sp. YuFO8 (assembly GCF_035065025.1). Lineage (NCBI taxonomy): Bacteria > Pseudomonadati > Pseudomonadota > Gammaproteobacteria > Pseudomonadales > Pseudomonadaceae > Pseudomonas > Pseudomonas sp. YuFO8. The sequence continues at coordinate 35,326 of NZ_JAXDEQ010000048.1, forward strand.
CCACCACCCGGTCGTTGACGATGACGTCTACTTCAATGTCCGGGTAAAGCCGCGTGAACTCGGCCAGCATGCGGCCAAAATGGCCGATGGCAAAACCGGGCAGCATCTGCACCCGCAGCTTGCCGGTGGGTTTGGCGCGCAGTTCGCGCATGTGCTCGGTCAGCGAGTTGAAACTCGCGACCATGTCCGCGCACTCCTTGTAGTACGTCTCCCCCACTTCGGAGAGCCGTACATGGCGGGTGCTGCGATGGAACAGCGGCGCATTGATGAACTGCTCCAGCTGCTGGATGCGATGGGTGATGACCGAACGGGTCACGCCCAGCTGCTGGGCCGCCCTGGCGAAGTTGCCGGTTTCGGCAACCCGCACGAAGGCTTCGACACTGAGTAAACGATCCATGGGGCATGGTTCCTGGAGAATGCCTACAGAAATTGTTCTTATAGGAACAGCGAGGTTAGCCTGTCGGTACCTCGCACTCCACACTCCGGACTGCACGCTATGGCCGGGATTGCGCGGTCAACCGTCGCTGCATCGGGAAAACCTGCCAGCCCAGGCGTTCGCTGATCAATCCCCACACTCCTTGCGGAGCCTTGAGCATCATCACCACCGCAACCACCCCGAGAATAATCATGTACACCGCGCCGTACTGCGCCAGGCATCCGCGCAACGCAAAATAGATCAGCGTGCCGATCAAAGGCCCTTCCAGAGTGCCGATGCCGCCGATGATCACAATGAAAATCACCACCGCGGTCCAGTCCTGCAGGTTGAACGCGGCGTCCGGGGAAATCCGCAGTTTTTGCAGGAAGATCAGCGCGCCGACCACCCCCGTACAACCAGCGGCCAGCACGTACACCATCAGCTTGGTGCGGAACGTATCGACCCCAAGGCTGCCGGATGCCGGCTCGGAATCGCGGATCGACGCCAGTGCCAACCCCTGTCGCGAACGCAGCAGGAAGAACACCACCGCCATGGCGGCAATCGCAATTGCCAGTGCGGTGAAGTAGATCAGCGTCTCGCGACCGTCCCGGTCATTGCCGATCTGCCGCACGATCGCCGCCGGCAGACTCTGCCCCGAGCCGCCGCCAAGACTGCTCATCTGCGCCAGCCCCAGGCGAAACACTTCAGCTACCACCCAAGTGCCAATGGCGAAATAGGCACCACGCAGGCGAAACACGATCAGCGCCGTGGGAATTGCCAGCAGCGCCACCAGTACCCCGGAGAGCAAAACCGCGAACAATGGCGGAACACCGAACTGGCTGGCGAGCATGAACAACAGATAGCCCCCCAAGCCGACGAACGCCTGCTGCCCGACCGAGACCATGCCGGCGTAACCCGCCAACAGGTTCCACATCTGCGCCAGCGCCAGGTAATACGCGAACTCCACCACCAGACGCAGGCTGGCGCGATCCGCCCAAAGTGGCGCACTGAACAGCACCAGCACACACAGCCCCAGCAAGGACAAACCAATCGTGCTGCTGGTGGTGGTGCGTTGCACGCGCCAGGCCAGCGCCGGATTATTCAAGGCATTCATCAGTCGACACTCCGTGGAAACAGGCCACGCGGACGCACGACCAGGATCAGCAGAAACACCAGGTGACCGGCAAGGATCTGCCAGCCCGGATCGATTTTGGCGCCCACGGCCTGGGCCACACCGAGAATCACCCCGCCGGCCAGGGTGCCCCACAAGCTGCCCAACCCGCCGATGATCACCGCTTCGAAACCGTATAACAGCCGCGCCGGCCCCACCGTCGGGTCGAAACTGGTACGGATCGCCAGGAACACCCCGGCAATAGACACCACCGCCATCGCCAGCGCCATGGCCAGACCGAAGATATGCGCGTTGTTGACGCCCATCAGCCGTGCGGTGTGCTGGTCATCGGAGGTGGCCCGGAACGCCCGGCCCAGTGCGGTTTTGTAGAACAGCAATTGCAGGCCGCCAATGATCAGCAAGGCACTGCCAAACACGATCAGCGGCATGACGCCCACGCTCAGGCTGCCGAAACCGACACTGGCGACTTCCAGTTCGCCCTGGGACAGTTTCTGGCTGTCGGCGCTGAAAAATTCCAGCAGCAGGTTCTGCACGATGATCGACAAGCCAAAGGTCACCAGCAGGGGCGGCAGGATGTCCGTGCCCAGGGTGCGGTTGAGCAACAGCCGTTGCAGCAGATAACCGAAACAGAACATCAGCGGCACCACGATCAGCAGGCTCGCCAGCGGACTGAAGCCCAGATGGTTGACCACCACCAGCGCCAGGTACGACGCGAGAACGATGAAGTCACCGTGGGCGATATTGACCAGGCGCATGATGCCGAACATCAACGACAGCCCCACCGCGAACATCGCGTACAGTCCGCCGAGCAACATGCCTTGCAGCAAAGTATTGAGCCATTCCATATCTAGATCCCGAAATACGCGGCTTTGATTTGCGCTTTGTCCGCATCCCCTGGGCGCCCGGTCAGGGACACGCGCCCTTCCTGGAAGCAATAGAAGCGATCGCAGACACTCAATGCCTGATTGATGTCCTGCTCGACGAGAATCACCGTGGTGCCGTCGGCCTTGATCGACGGCAGCGCGGCGTAGATGTCCTTGATCGTGGTCGGCGCCAGGCCCAGGCTGATCTCGTCGCACAACAGCAAGTGCGGGTTGGCCATCAAGCCCCGGCCGATCGCGACCATTTGCTGCTGACCGCCGGACAACGCTGTGCCTGGACGCTTGCGCAATTTTTCCAGCACCGGGAACAGCTGATATATGCGCTTCAGCGTCCACGGTCCCGGGCGTTTGCTGTAGGCGCCGATCAACAGGTTTTCTTCGACGCTCAGCGACGGGAACAGCTTGCGTCCTTCCGGCACCAGGGCAATGCCGCGCTCCAGCACCTGATTGGCCGCCATGTCACCAATGGCCTGCCCCTTGAAGGTGATGGCGCCGGGCTGGTTTTTGATCAGCCCCGCCAGCGAGCGCAGGAACGTCGATTTGCCGGCGCCGTTGGAACCGATGATCGCCACGGTTTCCCCCTGCTCCAGGGTCAGGCTGATGTCGAACAGCGCTTGAAAGTCGCCGTAGCCGGCGCAGAGTTTTTCAATGGTCAGCATGCGTCAACTCCCGATACCCATGTAGATCTCCTGGACCCGAGGGTCGGCCATCACGCTGCGCGGCTCGCCTTCGGCCAGTTTGGCGCCGAAGTTGATCACGGTCAGGCGACTGACCACCGCGAGCAAGGCATGCACGATGTGCTCGATCCAGATAATGGCGACCCCGGATTTGTGGATGCCCTGGATGGTTTCCACCAGTGCCAGGCATTCCGGTTCGGTCAGGCCGCCAGCGATTTCATCCAGCAACAACAGGCGTGGCTGCGTCGACAAGGCGCGGGCCATTTCCAGGCGTTTGCGGTCCAGCAGTGTCAGCGAACCGGCCAGCACGTTGGCCTTGCGCATCAAGCCCGTCAGTTCCAGCGTTTGCGCGCACCATTGGCTGGCCGCCTTGTCACGCAACTGCGCGCCAAAGGTCGCACCCACCAGCAGGTTCTCGAACACGGTCATTTTCACGAACGGGTGCGGGATCTGGTGGGAACGGCCAATGCCCTGTTGGCAACGCTTGAACACCGGTACCCGGGTGACGTTGCGGCCTTCGAAATGGATCGTGCCCTTATCGGCTGCCACGCCACCGGCGATCAGGTTGAACAGCGTGCTTTTACCCGCGCCGTTGGGGCCGATGATGCCCAGGGCTTCTCCCGGTTGCAGGGTCAGGTCCATGGCGTCCGTGACCTTCACCGAGCCGTAGCTTTTGTGCACATCGGTCATTTGCAGAAGTGGTTGTTGCATGGTGCACCCGTTGCTTTTACCGCGATCAATACGTAATGGCCTGCATCTCGCCGCCCAGCGGGATCGCCGGCGCAGTGGCATTGCTGGTCACGATCAGGTCGTATTTGTTGTCGTTGCCCAGGCGCCATTGGCCGCTGACCAGCGGCGTCTTGGCGACGTTCTTCACCGGCCCGCCGTTCCAGTTGATCGGCCCGACCACGGTATTGAGATTGGTCTTGAGCAAGGCATCGCGAACGGCATGGGCGTTACCGACTTCCTCGGTGCGCTTGAGGATGTCCACCGCCAGTTCGAACAATGCATGCACGAAGCCCAGCGGTTGCGTCCATTGTTTGCCGGTGGCCTGGGTGAACCCTTGGGCCAGTTGTCCGGCACTGGCACCGGTCAACGAAGAGCTGAACGGGTGCGTCGGGCTCCACCAGATTTCCGTCGACAGGTTGTTGCCGGCCTTGCCCAGCGCATCGACCGCGGTGGGAAACAGCAACGCCTTGCCCACCGAGACCGCTTTGGGCTTGAAGCCCTGCTGGCGTGCCTGGGTCCAGAAGGTGCTGAGGTCCGGTGGAATCACCACCCCGGTGATTATCTCGACATCAGCTTTTTTGAACGCGGCGATCTGCGCCGAGAAGTCGTCGGTCAGGCTCTGGAAGCGACCGGGATCGACCAGTTGGAAACCCTTTTGCGCCAGCACCGGTGGGAAGCCGAGCTTCTGGTCGCCCCAGGCATTGCCGTCGCCATCATTGGGAAACAGGCCGCCGACCACTTTGTTCGACGGCATCGCGCCCCACATCGAACTGTAGGCGCCGATCACATCTTCAAGGCCCCAGAAAAAGTGGTAGGTCCACTCGAAGCCCTGATCCGGCTTGCCACCCCGGGTGAAAAACCACGGCTGCCATGGCGCCACCGTGAAAATACACGGAATCTCGTTGATTTCGCATTGATCGGACACGGGATTGGTGGTTTCCGGGGTTGACGACACCAGCATCAAGTCGACCTGATCGGACAGGATCAGCTCGCTCGCCACCTCCGCCGCGCGGTTGGGGTTGGACTGGCTGTCCTTGACGATAACTTCCAACCGGTACGCCTTGCCGCCCACATTGACCGTGTTCTTCAACACTTGCTTGAGCGATTCGATGATGTAGTTGTCGGCGGCGGCAAACGGTGCCAGCGGACCGGTCTGCGGGCTGACGTAGCCGAGCTTGATCACCCGCTCACTGCCGATGGCGAAGTTGAACGGCATACTGGCCAAGGCCACACCACCGGCGGCAATACCGGTGCTGCGCAGGAAAGCACGGCGGGAAAAGTCGCGGCCAAACAGGTTTTTATCGTTGTTGTCTGTCATGTAGAACTCCAAAAGCCCGGACGAACAGGGTCGCAGCGTGGGGGCAGAGCCATCACGCAGGGGTCAGGGTCAAGCGAAAGAGTCGGTTTAGAAAAAGAAGCTGACGTCGAAGGACGCCACCACTTGCGAGTCCTTTTCCCCATCGGCGTAGGCATCGCGACCGGGGCCGGAATGGATGTCGTAGCGCAGTTCCGGACGCAGGCGCACATTCGGTGTCGGCGTCCACGCCAGGTTGGTGGTAACGCCGTAGAAACTGCCCCAGGTCGGATCGGGAATCCCGGTGTCCGGGTCGATGTTGGCCATCATCACGTGCACCGGGGCGTCGGTGTAGAACCATTCGGCGCGACTGTTCCACATTAGGGTTTCGCTGATTTTGTGATACCAGTTAATGTCGGTGCCGTACCAGGTTGCATCGTCTTTGTTGGCGAACCCGGCGAAGGCGCCCTGCTCCTGTGTGCCGTAATTCAGCTCCAGCGCCACGCGGTTGTTCGGGTCGAGCACCTGCGACAAGGTCAAGTAAGACGCCAGGCGCTTGTAGTCGTCATCCTTGGTCCCGGCCGGCAGCGGCGAACCACAACTGCATTCGGCGAAGCTGTCGCCGGCGCCGTTGCCGTAGATGTTTTCCCAGTCTATCCAGGTGCCGAAGTCCGCCGAACGCCAGCGTACGTTGGCGATCACGTCCGGGTCGTGGTTGGGGTCCTGCAGGTTGTTCCAGCCTTGCACCACACCGAGCTCGAAACCCAGCATGCTTTGCCCCGGCTCCGAGGGCAGTTTGAACGAGTACAGCGCGCCGGCATGTTTGGCTGGACCGTGCATGAACGAATAGGTGTGCGAGTAGAAGTCGGTCGGCGCAGGCGACGGCAAGGCGAAGCCGATTTCGTTTTCCAGCGGAGTGTGGAAGATCCCGATCATCAGGTCCGAACCGCCCAGCACCGGGAAGTAGAAGTCGACGTACGCTTGAGCGAATGTGAAGGCTTCGTCCTCGGCCTTGTTATCGCGGTTGACGCTGAGATCTTCGTCCCAGCCGTAGGTCTTGAAGAAGCGTGCGTCCTTGCCATACAGCGCCGTGACGTTGAAACCCCAGTCCGCCTCTTGCGGCATCGGCCCGGGAAACGGTCCGACGCGACCGACCACGTTGCTCTTGGGTTTCTTCTCCACGGCAAGGGCGAACTGATTGAGGTTCACGCCTTCATCGGTATTGAAGAAGCTCTGCTTGCTGACGTCATCCGTGCCGTTGTTGTTGTAGATCGCTCCGACCTGGCCCCAGCCATAGATCTTGATGCCATGCTCGCGCTCAAGGCTGTCACCGAACACACCGCGTACCAACGAACCCATCGGATCGTCCGCCGCCAAGGCTGTCGCGGGAAACAAAACGCCGCCACCCGGAACGGGCGCGAACAGGGTCGCTGCGCAGACCCATGCACGAATACTCATACCTGCCTTCCTTATTTTTATAGGAGCCAACCCCCCGAAGGGGCGTAAGGCCGAAAGCAAGGTATGACGTCTTGATGAGCCCTGGCTGGAGCTCCACCCGGTCGTTGGCGGATCGTGGTGTTCGGCGTAATGGAGGCTACAAGCCCGCCACTGCACCAACAATTCCATTCTCGGCGACTTCAGTGTTTGCGTATTCAGAACAATGCTGCGGGGATTTGAACCCAACGCAACCGAACTGTAGGAGCCAGCCTGCTGGCGATGGCGTCGGGTCAGTCAACTCAGGTGGTGAAGCTGATGGCCTCATCGCCAGCAGGCTGGCTCCCACAGGGGATCTGTGGTGGCTGCAGGATTTGCGTACGACGGAGATCAAACTGTGGGAGCCAGCCTGCTGGCGATGGCGTCGGGTCAGTCAACTCAGGTGGTGAAGCTGATGGCCTCATCGCCAGCAGGCTGGCTC
>NZ_JAXDEQ010000049.1:0-41839 GCF_035065025.1 Pseudomonas sp. YuFO8
CCAGATAAACATAGAGCAGCATGGTGCGATTGGCCTCGCGCACCACGATGTTGGTGGCGGCTTCGATCCCGGCGTTGCCGGCGGCCAACAGGAACTGGCGATCGTCGCTGCTGTTTTCCCTGGCGAACTTGTCGGCAATCGCCACCACGGCGTCCAGGGTCTCGGCTTTGTGGTCCTTGAGAAAAGCGATCACCGGCATCAGCGAGCAGTCGGTGTTGAACAGCTCCGGTGCATTGACCGAGGCCTGTTGCGCGGCATAGTTCAGCACGTTCTGGTTGCGCTGGATGCTGTTGAGCTTGGGGTTGCCCTCAAAGGTACCGGCGGTGATCTGCCGTACCGCGTTGACCAGCGAAGCGGTCGCCTGCACGCCCGGAGACTGTTGCAGCTCCCAGGCCAGGCGGTCGGCGAGGATCAGGGTCTGGTAGTTCAGGCAGCCTTCCGCCGGAGTCTTGATCATCACCGCGAACAGGTCGCTCGACAGCGCGTAATGCTGGGTGATGTAGGCGTTGTCGCGGTTGTAGCGCGAGTCGGCCCGCAGTTCTGGTGCCCCGCTGTCGAGGTCGCCGATTTTCAGTTGCAGGCTGACCACGAAACCGCCGATGCCCAGCAACACGGCGACCAGCACCGTGCCGGTGGCCCACTTGCGCGTGGTGAAACGGTCGAGCAGGTCCCACAACTTGCCGAAGCCACGATGTTCGGCGGCACGGGTGTCGATCTTCAGTGCCCGCTCCGCGGCCTTGCGCCCGACGCCGATATAGGACAGCGCCACCGGCATCAGTAGCAAGGAAGTAAAAATCAGCACCGCCACACCGATGCTGGCAGTGATCGCCAGGTCCTGGATCACCGGGATATCGATCAGCATCAACACGGCGAAGCCCACGGCATCGGCCAGCAACGCGGTGACACCAGCGATGAACAGACGGCGAAACGTATAGCGCGCGGCGATCAGCTTATGCGTGCCACGGGCAATGTCCTGCATGATGCCGTTCATCTTCTGCGCCGCGTGGGATACGCCGATGGCGAAGATCAGGAACGGCACCAGCACCGAATACGGGTCGATGGCATAACCCAACCAGGCAACGATGCCCAGTTGCCAGACCACCGCGATCAGCGAGCAGCCGACCACCAGCAAGGTACTGCGCACGCAACGGGTATAGGCGTAGATAATGATCAACGAAGTGAACACGGCCAGGCCGAAGAACATCATCACCTGGATCAGGCCATCGATCAGGTCGCCCATCAGCTTGGCGAAACCGATGACCCGGACCTTGTACGGGCCCTTGCCCTCAGCACCGGCCTTACGCGTCGCGCTGTCCCCGGCGAACTCGATCTTGTCGCGCAGCCGCTCTTCGAGCATCTGCGAAAAGGCGTGGTAGTTGATGCCCTGGCCGGTGGCCGAGGCCTTGTCCAGCAGGGGTACGACCAACATGCTCGACTTGTAGTCGCTGGCCACCAGGCTGCCGACGATGCCGGCACGCCCGATGTTCTGGCGCAGCTGTTCGATCTGCTCGGGTTTGCCTTCATAGGTATCGGGCATCACCGGGCCACCCTGGAAGCCTTCCTCGGTGACTTCGGTCCAGCGCACCGCAGGCGTCCACAGCGATTTCATCCAGGCGCGATCAACACCTTCGGTGAGAAACAGCTCGTCGTTGACCTGCTTGAGGACCGTCAGGTAGTTCGGGTCGAAGATATCGCCCTGGGTGTTTTCCACCACCACCCGCACCGAGTTGCCCAGGCCGCGCAGCGAAGCGCGGTTCTCGAGGAAATTCTGGATGTACGGCTGGCTCTGCGGGATCATTTTTTCGAAGCTGGGGCGCAGTTCCAGACGCGTGGCGGCCATGTAGCCCAGGACCACGGTGGCCAGGGCCATGAGCAGCATGAACAGCGGGCGATGGTTGAACACCAGCCGTTCGAGCAGATTGCCGGAGCGTCGATCGAAGTCGCGCAGATCGCGGATCACCGGCATGTTGTCTTGCTTGGTAGGGGCCATGTGTGAGTACTCGCTCTATTATTCTGGCTCTTGTTCTTCGAGAAGCGTGCGGGCACCACGGCTGCCGACCACGACCAGCGCACCCTCGCCAACCGCTGTCGCGCCAGCCACCGGGGACGGGGATTGCTGCGCCACCCACTGCAAGCGGACGCTGTCGTCCTTGGCCAGCAACATGTGACCGGCCTGGGTGAAAAACCGGTAGTGACCTTGAGCATCGACGGCGACGGCGGTGATGCTCACTTGCAATCCGCTTTCCAACGGGGTCCAGCTCAGCCCGCCGTCGGTGCTGCGCAATACGTTGCCGCGCAGGCCGTAGACCACCACTTCGCCAGGCTTGCCGACCACGCCGAAAAAGCTGCCTTGATACGGTGTTTGCAACGCAGCGAAACGCTGCTGCGAGCTATCCCACTTGAGCAGCAACCCCTGCTCTCCCGCGATGTACAAGGCATCGCCGGTCGAGTTGATCGCGTTCAAATGGAAGTTCTGCGGGTTGTCGGTGCGATCCTGAAAAGGCGTCCAGCTTTGGCCGCCATCCTCGGTACGCAGGATCAGGTTGAACACGCCGACCGCGTAACCGAGCTTGTCGTCGGCGAACCAGACGTCGAGCAAGGGTTTGTCGGCGCCCTCTTCCTCCAGCCGCTGACCTTCAGCGACCAGCAGCGGCCACTGTTCGTTGGCCGGCTCGGCATCGGCCAGCTTCGAGTAATGCTTGACCAGCAATGCGCCGATCTCACGACCGTCCAGTTGCTTTTTCCAGGTCACGCCAGCGTCACTGCTGTGCAGGATGACGCCATCGTTGCCCACGGCCCAGCCTTGTTCCCGGGAAGAAAAGTAAACGGCATTCAGGTCGCTGCTGACCGGAACGCTGGCCTGCGACCATTTCTTGCCGGCGTCGTCGGAATAAAGAATATGGCCGCGCTGGCCAACGGCGACCAGGCGCGGCCCCGCATTCGCAACGTCGAGCATGGGACTGCGGACCGCCAAGGCACTGAGCCTGGCGGGCAGGTCCAGCACATCGACATAGGCACTCGCCTGGGCACCCGTCTGCCACAGCGCCAACAGCATCACCAGCGCCTGCAACCTGCGCTTGTTCAATGAACCCATAGTGCGTCCTCCTGGCAAAACCGGGCCGTGCTGCACACGAGATGCAGCCGGCCTGCTGGTGTAACGCGCTTAGCGAATACCGTTACCGGCCAGTGCGTCCGGTGACCACTGCGCCTTGGTGAGGGGTGCGATGTACTTGATGCCGCCGTAGGCGCCGGACAAACCGTTGATGTTGTAGGTCCCGCCCACCAGGTCATAGATCACGTGTGGCGTAGTGTTGGGGGTGGTCACGTCGTAGCTTTGCGAGAGGAAGCTGAAAGAGCCACGGTACAGTTGGCCGCGCGCATCGTATTGATCGGAGGCCAGGGCCACCCAGCTGTCCTCGTCCAGATAGAAGCGACGCTTGGCATAGACGTGACGGGCACCGGCCTTGAGCGTGCCTTCCACCACCCACACACGATGCTTCTCCCAACGCACGAATTGCGGCGCCAGGTGGTTGGGTGTGGTCAAGGCTTTCGGGTCCTTGATGTAGCTCAGCGCGTAGGTGTTGTACGGCACGATCATTTCCTGCTTGCCCACCAGTTTCCAGTCATAGCGATCCAGCGCACCGTTGAAGACATACACGTCGTCATAGGTGCCCGAGCCTGCCGTGCCCGGGTTCGGTGTGTCATAGGCCAGGGTCGGCGCCAGCTTCACCCGGCGTTGCCCCGGCAGGTACTGCCAGGCACGACGTGCCTGGGCGAGCGGGTTGGCGGCGTCCTTGAGCATGATCGCCTCGCCCGCCCGGCGCGCGGGACCTGTGTAGAACAGACGGGTCTGGAAGTAGGTGTCCTTGCCATCGATGACCTTGCCCGGGTCTTCGAAGATCGGAAACGAGTTGACGATCTCGCCGCTGGTGGCAAGGATTTGCGCGCCTGAGGCATCGACGTTCCAGGAGTCATACTTGGTCGAATACGCCACCCCCTGATAGCGCAGCAGGTGGTTCCACATGGCTTCGGCACCTGACTGCGGAATCGGGAAAGGCACACCCGGCAGGACGTTCTCGATGGCGTTGCCACCCTCCAGGGACTTGGCGCCGGTGGCGTTCTTCAAGCTGTTGTCCAGTACGCTCTTTGGCAGGGCCACGCTGCGATGAGTCGGATAGACCTCGACGCGGAAGCTCGGAAAACGCGTGGCCAGTTCGACCGTGACGGCCGTCAGCTGGTTCTTGTACTGCGCGACATTCTTGCCATCGATCACCAGCAGCGGCTTCTCGCTGGCGTAAGGGTCGGGACGCAGGGTATCGCCCGATTTGAAACCTGCTGGCGCGGTCGTCAGGCCGCCGGTATAGGCCGGAATGGAGCCGTCGGCGTTGCCGGCTTTTTCGGCGCCCACGGCGGTGAGGTTGCTGCCCAGCTTGCTCGCGTCGGCGGCGGGCACGGCGGCCTGGACCAGGCCGGCGAAGGCCAGCGCGACGGAGGCGGTTAACAGATTGTGCATGCATTTCATGGTGTCGTTCTCCTGATTGCTTTTAAGCAATCGCGAATCAGAAAGTTGTCTTGAAGGTGGCCGTTACCATGCCGCGATCCTTGAGCTGAGCCGGTGTACCGCCAAAGGCGGTGGTTTGCCCGGGCGTGCAGTTGTACTGCCCGTTGGCACCCGGCGCAGCGCCGTCTCCCTGGCTGCCAGCGCTGCCTGGCGAACTGCAAGTGTCGAATGGACCGAAGTTGTCCACGTATTTCAGGTCGAAGCGATATTGGTTGTGCACGTCGAAGCCGACGCCGACCGAGTAGCTGCCGGAATCTTCGTTGCCCCCCAACTGGACGGCGGAATTGCCGTTGAGGCCGACGTTGTAGGTCATCGGCAGGTACATATCGATGCCCGGGAAGACCTGGTACCAGGTCGGGTTGAAGTTGACCCCAATGATGTAGTTGTCCTTGGTCACCTTGTCGGTGCCGCGGTACCAGTCCTCGCCCTTGAACAGCTGCTTGTTGTCGGTCACCTTCAGCCAGCGGCTGTAGCCGAGCTCGACCAGCAATGAAGAACTGTCCCACAGCGGTGTGTCGCCAAATGTGGTCAGGCCGTTGAGCACCGCATGCACGGTGTTGCCGCGGGCCACGCCGTCTTCGCCATCGAAGCCGCCAATGAAGCCTGGCCGGCCGGCAGCTGCCGCGGCCGGGCTGACGGTACCGGCGACGCTGGCCAGGGGCATGTTTTCCCGGTAGTTGAGGTCGAAGCCGACGCTGACGTCGCCGACGCTTTTCGACAGGCTGATGCCATAGATATCGATGTCGTCGACGTAGAACTGGTTGTAGCTGCCGATGTTGCCGGAGATCAGTTGGGCCGGGCCGACAGCGGTCGGCTGCAGCACCAGGTTGGGCAGGATGTCGGACGTGTTGCGGTAGTAGATGCCGAGCGTGCCGTCGAGCCATTCCGGGCTCCACTTGGCCATCAGGCCGAAGTCGCCGCGCTTGTCCGGTTCGAAGGTATGGCCATTGCTCAGGCGCAGGAACTGGTTGGCACCGATCGCGCCTGAGGCTCCAAAGAACGGATTCTGCCCACCGATCAGCGACAGGTTGTGCCCGCCGTTCTGGATGCCGTCGTTGAAGCCCAGGTAGGTACCGGACTCCGGCAGGCGCGAAGCGTCCCAATCGAGGAAGTACTGCGCGCCGAGGGTCAGTTCCGGGTTGACCGTGAAGCTGACTGACAACTGATTGCGCGGGATGAACAGTTCCTTGGCTTCGGTGCCGGGCACCGCCAGCGCCTTGGTAATGTCCAGGCCAGACTGGCCGTAGCTGTTGCCATGGGCAAAGGCCAGGACACTTTCGCCCCAGTACTGGGTGTGCTTGCCGAGCTTGGCGCTGAGGATCGAGTCTTCGCCGATTTCTGTGCTGCCGAAGACGAAGGCATCGAGGATCTCGGCCGATGGGCCGTTGTAGTAACGATCGACATAACCGCTGACGTGGCGCGAATCCGGCCGGCCATCGTTGAGCTGGTTGGTCGCCGCGTTGTCACTGCCGACATTGTCGTAGGCATGGTCGTACCAGCTGTTGGCGCTGATGCGAAAACCGGCTTTCTTCTGGTACGTCACGTCCAGTTCGGACAGCACATCCAGGCGCTGGGACACCGCACTGCCCGAGGAGAAGTTGCGGTTGCCGTCGTTGTTGTTCCATGAATTGGCCAACTTGCTGTTAGCACTTTCGACCCGCTGGGCGTAGTTGAACTTCAAGGTGTTATCGAAGCGCACGGTCCAGTCTTCGCTGCCGGTGTTCAATTCAAAAGCCTGTGCCGCCGGCAACATGGCGATGAACAGCGCCGAGGCCAGCAGCGTTGGCTCGAACACGCCAGCACCATGAGTCTTGATTACCCGCATCGGTTGTCTCTGTGGTTTTTGTTGTTGTTTTGCGTTCATGGAAATACACCTGGCTATTCAAAATTCGGGCATGACAGTGCCCACCACTCATAACCCCGTCAGGGGAGCGTTCAATTCATTCAACGAGATCCAGTCAATAGCGCCGGTGTCAGTACATCCGCGTTATTGAACGACCAGACTCAACTTCAGAGTCGTATCATCATCAACACCAACCCCAGCAAGAACACCGTTTCACCGACCATCAACAGGATGGGTTTGAACCCCACCGTGGCCAGTTCCTTCAACTGGATTTTCATCCCCAGCGCACTGATGGCCACGACCAGGCACCAGCTGGACAATTGATTGCCCAGGCCCTGCACCACCGGTGGCAACCAACCCAGGCTGGTCACCGTCGCCAGCACCACGAATGCCACGGCGAACCAGGGCAACAACGGTGGCCGCTCACCCGTGCCCTGCCCGCCCTGGACGCGGGTGATCAACACCGCGCAGACGATCACCGGCAGCAGCATGGCGATACGCATCAACTTGACCACCGTGGCGGTATCGCCGATGTCATGGGACATGCTGTACCCGGCACCGACCACCTGGGCGACGTCATGGATGGTGGCGCCGAGAAACACCCCGGCTTGCAGCGGGTCCAGGTCCAGTGCCCGGGCAATCAGCGGATAGACGATCATCGCCAGGGTCGACAGGCTGGACACGCCAATGACCGTGAACAGTGTCGCCCGTTCCTTGGCCTGGTGGCCCGGCAACGCCGCCGCCAGGGCCAGTGCCGCCGACGCGCCGCAGATCGCGGTGGCGCCGCCGGACAACAGGCCGAACAGTGCATTGAAGCCCAGGGCACGCGCCGCCAGCATCGACACCACGATGGTGACCACCACCGACACGACCACGATCAGCACCGGATGCCAGCCCAGCGCCACGATCTGCTCCAGCGAGATACGCAAGCCCAGCAAGGCCACGCCCACGCGCAGGATTTCCCGGGCGCTGAAGTCGATACCGGCTCTGCTCGGCCCCGCCGCCAGAAAGTTCATGGCCATGCCGAGCAAGAGTGCCAACAGCATCACCGGCGCGTGATACTGGTCAGCCAGGAAACGCGCGGCAATGGCGACCACGATGCTCGCCAGCACACCCGGTAGATACAGGCTGGTAACCGACTGCAATTGAAGGACCGCGGACCTGGCCATAAGCTAAACCTTGATACCCATTGTCGGCATCGCACACGCGCTTCCACGCTTGATACGCGCCGCCACATAAAAGAAAAACCCACCCAGTACCAGGGCGAGAATGTCGCTGACCAGCAGCACATGGGTCAGCGGCGAGTCCGCTCCGGCACCTGTCAAGGCGTCGCTGACCCAGCCGACGACAAAGGTGCCCAGTGCTACCGAAAACAGGTTGAGCAGCAGCATCGAGAAGCCCATGACCGTCGAACGCATGCGCACCGGGACCGCGCCCTGAATGGCAGTGGTCGCAGAACCGTAGAGCGACATCAGCATGAAGATGCCGACCGCCATTCCCACGTAGAACAGCGGTGAATCCACCGGTACCAGGCGATAAGCGATCATGAACGGCGCGCACACCAACATCAGCAACGCCAGCACACTGCCGTGGCCGCCCTTGAAACGAGGGGCTAGGCGGTCGCTCAGAATGCCGCCGGCCAAGGCGCCCAACGAGCCGAATACGATTTGCATCGCGCCCAGGGTCATGGCAATCGAGGCCGGGTCCAGTCCCCTCTCCCGGGTCATCCACAGTTGCGCGAATGAAATGCCCGGATAGGCCAGGTGGGCCAGCACGAACCCGGTCACGGTGTAGCGCACGACGCGGTTGCTGCGCAGTTCACTGAACACGGCGGCCATCTGTGCGGCGAGGAGTTCGCCCCGCTCCTGCACCGTGCAATGGCTGCGTTTGTCGCTCATCAGCATCAACGGCAAGCCAATGATCACCCCGGCGATGCCGAGGAAATGGAACGTGGTGCGCCAACCGTGGGCAGCGCCGAGCGTGCCCGCCAGCAGAAAGCTGCAGCCAATGCCCAACGGAATGCCGAGGTAAAACAGTCCCACCGCGGTGCCCCGGCGCTTTTCCGAGAACAGCTCCATCAACAGGGCCGTGGCGGCGGGCACCAGCGCAGCCTCTCCGGTGGCCACCAGAAAACGTGCCGCGACCATTTGCTCGAAGTTCTGGACGTAACCGGAGGCCACCGTACAGACGCTCCAGACCAGCATGCCCGCGCCAATCACCCGTGGTCGACTGTGACGATCGGCCAGGGCGCCGAGAAACACCGCCATCACGCCATAACTCAGCACCCACACCGCGCCGACCAGAAAACCGTACTGCGCATTGTTGATCGCCAGCTCACCGGTGATCTGCGGGGCGAAACCCAGCAGGATATTGCGGTCCACCTGGGCCAGCAGGTGGATCACCATCAGCGTCGCAAGGACGGCACAGGGACTCTTTTTCCAGAACATTCGTCAGTACCTTTGAGTTGTTTTTATGAAGGTAAGGCGCGATGCCACCCGTCCCAGGGGGACTAGCGCATGGTCCGCCGCTTCGGCCCAAGGGAAAGCGCGGTGATGCGATACGCGTCACCCACCCAGTTGCACAGCAGCGGACGGGTACTGTCCGGCTCGATGATGTCGATCACGCCAAAGCGCTCGGCCGTGCGCAGCGGTGAAGCCAGGGCCTGGTAATGGGCCTCCAGTTCCTTGCGCCGCACCAGCGGATCATCCGCTGCAGCGATTTCCTGCTTGTAGGCAGCGGCGACACCACCCTCGATCGGGATCGAACCCCACTGCGCCGACGGCCAGGCAAACCGGTGCGGCAATGCCGTGCCCGTGGGGCCATGCCAGGGGCTGACCATGGCACCGGCGAGCCCGACGCAGCGGCGCAGGACAATGGTGATGACCGGTACGCTCGCCTGTTCGATCGCATGCACGGCCTGCATGGCCGCAATCAACGTGCCCTGCATTTCCGCCTCCTGACCGGTCATGACGCCCGGCTGGTCCACCAGGTAGATCAGCGGCAGGTGAAAGGTGTCGCACAGATCGATGAAGCGGGTCTGCTTGAGCGCCGCCGCCCGGGTCAGCGCACCGCCGCCGACGCGCGGGTTGTTGCAGATGATCCCCACCGAATAGCCGTTGAGGCGGGCGAACGCAGTGATGGTCGACGCACCGAAATCCGGCGACATCTCGAACAGACTGTCCTTGTCGACCAGCGACTTGAGGATCTTGTGCGGGTTGAAGATCTTTCGCCGGTCATGGGGAATGGCGTCGTTGAGCCAGGCGTCACGGCGACCGGGCGCGTCGGTCGAGGCCACACGCGGCGGTTGCTCCCAGACATTGCCCGGCAGGTAGGACAGGAAACGCTTGGCCAGGTCCAGCGCCTCGGCATCGCTGTTGGCGGCCAGGTTGATCATGCCGCTGTGACGATGCACCTGGTCGTAACCACCGAGGTCATTCTTGTCGATATCGATGCCGAACGCCTGCTTCACCACCGGCGGGCCGGCCGCGAACACCTGGCTCTGGCCACGCACCATGATCGACAGGTGCGAGGCGGCAACCCGCAGCGCACCCAGGCCAGCACAGGCGCCATGGGCAATGCCGACCACCGGCACCGCGCCCAGCAGGTTGGTGATCGGCAACAAGGCATAGCCCGGGATCTTGGTGTGACCGAGCTTGTCGAGCAGCTTCACACTGCCGCCGGCGCTGTCGATCATGCGGATGATCGGCAACTTGTATTCCCAGGCGTAGCGATCGGCATAGATCCACTTTTCAGCGACCGCCGCCTCCGACGAACCACCACGAATGGTGAAATCATCGGCCGCCACCACGGTGCGCCGCCGCTCGATCTGGCCGACACCCACCACTGCCGTGCTCGGCGTGGCCGAGGCCATCTTGCCTTCCGGGGTGTACTTCACCGCACCTGCAAGAATGCCGAACTCCTCGAAGCTTTCGCCATCGAGCAGATGCCCGATGCGCTCACGGGCCGTGAGTTTGCCTTGGGCGTGGTGTTTCTCCACCGCTTCGGGGCCACCCAATGCGTAGGCGATTTCACGGCGAGCGCGGATGTCCGCAAGTTCCAGCGACCATTCAGGGGCAACAGGCGTGCTCATGATGATGTCCTCTGCAGGCGCGCGAGATAGTCATCGCGCAGAATGTTCTTCACCACCTTGCCGGCGTTGTTGCGCGGCAGGGCCTCGACGAATTCGATCAGGCGCGGCTTCTTGTAGCCGGCGATCAGGGCCGCGCAATGGCTGCCCAGGGTCTCGCTGTCGAGCGTGGCGCCTTCGCGCCGCACCACAAACGCGGCGATACGCTCGCCCCACTCCGGGTCGGGCAGGCCCAGGACCGCCACCTCGAGTACATGCGGATGGCTTTCCAGGGCATCCTCGACTTCCCGCGCATACACGTTGAAGCCACCGGAAATGATCATGTCCTTGTTGCGCCCGACGATATAAAGAAAGCCCTGGGCATCGAGGTAACCGAGATCACCGGAGTAGTACCAGCCATCTCGAATGGCTTCGGCTTCAAGATCCGGCCGGCGCCAGAAAGCCACTTCGCCGATGCCGTCGGTAGCGATGGCGATCTCGCCAATCTCGCCCACCGCCAGTTCTGCGCCGTGAATATCGCGCACGCTGATCTGCACATTGGCCGTCGGTTTGCCGCAGGAGCGCAGCACGCCGTCTTCGGCGTGTTCGTGCGGATACAGCACCGCCAGCGGCTGGACCGCCTCGGTCATTCCGTACTGCTGGCGCATCACCGGGCCGAAGCGCGCGATGGCGCGCTGGATCAGGTCGACCGAGGTCGGTGCCGTCCCGTAATGGATGCACTTGAGCGACGAGTGATCCGCTTCGGCGCCGCTGTCGAGGGCGTCGAGCAACCGGGTGAGCATGGTCGGCACGCACATCATCTGCGTGATCCGGTGCCGCTGGATCTGTTGCAGCGTGTCCAGTGGCTCGAACTTCTCGAGAATCACATTGCGCGCCCCGCGCAAGTAACAGGGCAACAGATGCACGCCGGCGGCATGGGTCAAGGGACCGACATGCAACATCGCATCCTCCACGCCCAGGCTGTATTCCATGGCGTAGAAATGGTTGGTCAGGCGTTCATACCAGCGCTTGACCGTGTAGGTGACGCCCTTGGGCTTGCCGGTGGTGCCCGAGGTATAGGCAATGCGCAGCAAGGCATCGGGAGACACCTGGACATTCGGCGCCTGCGCTGGCATCGAGGCGAGCAACTGGCGGTAATCCAGTACCTGCGGTGCCTGCCAATCGAGCGCTATCACCTGGCGCAAACCGGCGACGCGATCACGCACGCCTTCGCCGATCTCGCGAAATTCAGGCCCCACCACCAGCAGGCTGGCGCCGGCGTCGTCGAGGATCGCGATCTGCTCGGCCAAGGTGTGCCGGGCATTGAGCGCCACGTAAACCAGGCCGGCCTTCTCGACCGCGAAAACGCTCTCGATCGCCTCGGGCGAGTTGTTGAGCAGCACGGCGACGCGCTCCCCAACCTGCAGCCCAAGGGCAATCAAGGCATGGGCAAGACGGTTGCTGCCCGTCTCGACCTGGTCATAGGTCAGGCCGTTCTCGCCGAAGATCAGGGCGGTGCGGCCCCGGTGTTGCTTGGCTGCCCAACTGAGCATGAGTCCTGCGGTGCGTTTTTTTGTCATGATTTTTTGTCTTATTGTCGACAACCTGACACAGCACTCGGGAGTGTTGTGCCCCCGTGTGGATTATTCCAGGTGATTCAATGCGGCTTGATGGGAAGCGTTGATCAGCTCGACCATCATGTTCGCGGCAACCGAACTGCTGTTTTGCTTGAGCGCTTCGACCAGTTGGCGCCAATGGTTGGCGGAAGCCTGGCGACGCTCCGCTGAACGCAAGCCCAACCGCGTGTAGCGTGCGGTCTGGATACCCAGCGCCCCCATCAGTTCTGCCAGCTGCTTGTTGCCGCAGGACTGGAACAGCAGGGTGCTCAGGCGATAACTGCCTTGGGCATACTCGTCCAGGGCATCCGCTTGCGAGGCAATCAGTTCGAGCCGGGTAACGATGGCGTCCATTTGATTGACGATCGACCCATCCAGGTCGACCAGGTATTTGGCCAGCAAACCGGCCAGAACCGCGCGGATCTCGAACAGATTGTCGATCTCTTGCCTGCTCAATGAGGTCACATGCGCGCCGCGCTGCGGCACGATGGTCACCACGCCGACCTTCTCGAGAATGCGCAGGGCCTCGCGAATCGGACCGCGGCTGACCTGGAAGTGGTCGGCCAGTTCCTGTTCACGCACCGAATCGCCCGGCCCGTATTCACCTCGCAGAATCGCAAGCGTAATGCTTTCGGCAATCTGCTCCGGCATCGTCAGGACGCGCTGGCGACCCGCACGCATGATACCTATTGCACTACCGCCCTTGGCGGCCGACGCCGAACCTGCATTCATTGACATAGACTTCAATCGCACTCCATAAGCAAGACATCCTGGCCGTCTTTCACCACGTCGCCCTCGGCAACTAGAACGCTGACAACGCGCCCCGGCTCGACAGCCATCAATGGAATTTCCATTTTCATGGATTCCATGACGATGAGTATCTGATCTTCTTCAACGACATCGCCCACGCCGACATGGATCTGCCAGACCGTTCCGGCGACATCTGATTTAACCGCGATTGTACTCATTCTCGCCCCCTCCAAAACACTACTGATTTCTTTAATGACCGAGCCCTTGGCCGCCGCGCGCTACGCTTTTTGATGAAGGCCTGCGCAAACGCCCTGGATCACGATCAGCAAATTACATGATTGTCTGATTGTTGACAATCCTACGTATCGATGTTCATATCCGTCAAGGCAATTCGAACAACAAGAGGCCAGAAGGCATGTCGCTCACTCATAAAGAAGCACGAAGAATCCTGGAAATACTGGATCACACGAGGCATCTGGACTTTCTGGAAGTCCGCGTCGGTGACACCACCCTGACTGCCAGCAAGTCGGGAACGATCGAGCGGTCCCAGGCGCCTGCGCAAGGTGTAAAACCCGCAAAATCAGCGCAGCCGGCCACTGTGGCGGCCACCCGCGAACCCGAAATCGCCGCCGGTCAGATCGCCGTACGCGCCACCATGATGGGCACCTTCTATCGCAAACCCAGCCCTGACCAACCGTCCTTCGTCGAAGAGAACACGCTGGTGGAGGCAGGCACGCCGCTGTGCCTGGTCGAAGCCATGAAACTCTTCAACACCCTCGCGTCGCCGCTGAAAGGCCGCGTCGTGCGCATCGTCGCCCAGGACCTGCAGATGGTGCAGCGCGACCAGATTTTGATGATTCTTGAACCGGAGGCACGTTGATGAGCAGCATTCCCGTGGCAACCCGCGACATTCGCCGGGTCTTGATCGCCAACCGTGGCGAAATCGCGGTGCGCATCGTGCGCGCCTGCAAAACCCTGGGCATCGAATCGGTTGCCGCCGTCTCCGAAGCGGACCAGTACAGCCTGGCCGCGCGCCTGGCCGATGAGTACGTGGTCATCGGCCCCGCGCCGGCCGCGCAAAGCTACCTGTGCGCCGACCTGCTGGTGCGCACGGCACTGGAACAGCGCTGCGACGCCATCCACCCGGGTTACGGCTTCCTTTCCGAGCGCTCGCACTTCGCCCAGGCTTGCGAAGATGCCGGCATTGCGTTCATTGGTCCATCGGCCGAAATCATTGATTCGATGGGCGACAAGATCACCGCCGTCGGTCTGGCGGAAAAAGCCGAAGTACCGCGGGTGCCGGGCTCTGACGCCGTGGCCGATGCAGAAACTGCCCGCGCCATCGCCAGCGACATCGGCTACCCGGTGCTGTTCAAGGCCACCGCCGGGGGCGGCGGGCGCGGCATGCGCATCGTGCGCAGCGACGATGAGGCCGAAGCCGCCTTCCGTTCCGCTTCCTCGGAAGCACAAGCGGCCTTTGGCGATCCGACCTTGTATGTCGAGAAGTTCATCGAACTGGCGCGTCACATCGAAATCCAGATCATGGGCGACCGGCAAGGCAATGTTGTGCACCTGGGCGAGCGCGAATGCTCGACCCAACGCCGGCACCAGAAACTGATCGAGGAAGCACCCTCCCCCAGCCTCGCGCCGCACACCCGCGAACAAATGGGCGAGTGCGCCGTACGCCTGGCGCGCAATGTCGGTTATTTCGGTGCGGGCACCATCGAGTTCGTGGTCGATGACCGCGATGGCAAATTCTATTTCCTGGAAATGAACACCCGCATCCAGGTCGAGCATCCGGTGACGGAGATGATCACCGGCCTGGACCTGGTGGCCGAGCAGATTCGCATCGCCGCAGGCCTGCCGCTGTCGTTCAGCCAGGCCGACGTCAAGCTGGTCGGCCATGCCATCGAGTGCCGGATCAACGCCGAAGACCCGGACCGCCATTTCCTCCCAAGCCCGGGCCTGGTGAGCGAATGGCTGCCACCCAAGGGCCCGGGCGTACGGGTCGATACCCACTGCTACAGCGGCGCCACCGTGCCACCGTTCTATGACTCCCTGCTGGCCAAGCTGATCGTGCATGCACCGACCCGCAACGAGGCCATCGTGCTGATGCGCAAGGCGCTGGAGGACATGAAAGTCGTAGGCCTGTCGACCACCGCCCGCTTCCACCATGCCGTGCTCGATCACCCCGACTTCGTCGCGGGCCTGGTCACCACGCGCTGGGTCGAAGACGTCTTCGTACCTGCCCGCAAACAGGCTTTGAAACAAGCCAAGGAGCGCGCATGAGCATGACAACATTGGTCGATGTCAGCCTGAGCGACGGCCAGACCGCCGCCTGGGGCGGCGCCCTCGGCACGGCGATGCTGCTCGGCACCATGAGTTCACTGGGGCACGCCCGGCTGGCGGCGATCGAGGTATTGAGTCCCGCCGTGATCGCGCAATGTCTGGGCCGCGGTGAAAATCCGCTGCAACGCCTCACGGCACTGCGCGAACGCGCCAATGGCACGCCCCTGCGCGCCACGGTGAACCTGCTGCCCGCCCATGGCCGTATTGATGTGCTCGCTGGCGAAACGCTGGACGGCTGGCTGCGGGTGCTCGCCCGGTCCGGCATCAGCGAGGTGGTGTTGATCGATCCGCAGCTGGATTTCGAGCGCCTGGGCAACGCGGTGCAGTTGGCACTGGCGAACGGCCTGAGCGCCATCGCCGCCCTGCCCTATGTCGACGATCATCAACATGGCAACGCCCACTATTCGGCCTGCGCGGCGCGGCTGGCCCAGGCCGGTGCGCAGCGCATCATGCTGCGCGACGAAGCCGGCCTGCTGCATGTCGATCGCCTGCCCGGCTTGCTCGCGGCGCTGCGTAGCGGCGCTGATGGAACCCCTCTGGACCTGCACACCCGCTGCCACACCGGTCTCGGCCCGCAGGTGGCGCTGGAGGCGATTCGACTTGGCATCGACCGCCTCGATGCGGCGCTGCCCTGTGTCGCCAACGGTGCCTCGGTACCGTCACTGGCACGGTTGATCAGTTCGGCGGCGCTGCTGCAATTGCCGCTGCAAACCCCGGATCAGGATCGTCTGAAAGAAGCCCAGGCTCAGTTCGCTGCAGTGGCGGATCAGGAAGGCTTTGCCGAAAGTGTGCCCTGGGCCTTCGACCTGGCTCCATACGAGCACCAGTTGCCGGGCGAAATCGCCACTGAGGCCATGCAAGCGTTGCGTGAGCGCGGACGCCTGGCCGATCTGTTCGAGTTTGCCCGCGAGTGCACGCGCATTCGCCAGGAGCTGGGCCAGCCGCCGATGTTGCAACCTTTCGCCCGGGCCATTGCGCGACAGGCGCTCGAGCATCTGGACGGCGGCCCACGCTACGCCACGTTGCAGCCAACCTTGCGTCGCTGGCTGCAAGGCTGCTACGGCCCGATCGACACGTCGCTGAACAGCCTGCAACAACGCATCGGCGCGGTTGCACATTCTTGCCGTGCGAGCGCTGTGCCCGCCGGCGATGAGGCGCTGGCGGCACTGGTCTGCGGCTGCTCGGCGCTGCCGCCGCTGCACAGTCTTCACTACGAAGTGCGCACACCCGAGCAGGCCCTGACGCAGGGGCTGCTGCAACGCTGGCCCGACTACACCGTATTGAGTGTCACAGGCCCCGGCCTGTCCATCCATCTCGAACACAGCAAGGGGTGACATGTGCTGAACCAACTACGCGAAAAAGTGCACGCGGAATTTGTCCGCACCGGCAAACGGCGGCGCATCCAGCTGGTCGATGCCACCCTGCGCGATGCGCACCAGTGCCTGTGGGCCACGCGCATGCGCACCGAGCACATGCTGCCGATGGCCGAGCGCCTGGATGCCCTGGGTTTCGATGCGATAGAAGGCGTTGCCCTGGTGCAGTTCGACGCCAGCGTGCTGTTCCTCAACCAGAACCCGCTGGAGCGCCTGCGCCTGTTGTCCGAGCGCATCCGCCGTACGCCGTTGCGCGGCATCGTGCGCAGCAACATGCTGCGCAGCTTCTACCCGGAGCCGGACGACCTCAGCGAGCTGTACGTCGAGCGCCTGGTCGCCAACGGTGCCCGCGACATCGGTTTCCTCGACTCACTGCATTGCTGGGATAACCTGGTGCCGGCGATAGCCACCGCCAAGCGCCTCGGCGCCACCACCAACCTCGCCATGATCTACAACCTGGCCCCTGGCTACGACGCGCCGTTCTACGCCGCCAAGGCGCGCGAAGCCATCGAGCGCTTCGACATCGACGCCTTTACCTTCGGCGATGCCGGCGGCAGCATGACCGTGGAACAGGTGCGCAGCATCGTGCCGGCGATCAAGGCGATGATCGGTGATCGACCGCTCGAAGTGCTCACCCACTGCCTGAACGCGACCGGTTCGCTGGTGGCCATCGAAGCCGCGGTGCACGGCGCCGACCGTCTGCTGTGTTCGATCGATCCGCTGGCCCACGGCAATGCCGGGCCCTCGGCCCAGAT
Organism: Pseudomonas sp. YuFO8; assembly: GCF_035065025.1. Classification (NCBI taxonomy): domain Bacteria; kingdom Pseudomonadati; phylum Pseudomonadota; class Gammaproteobacteria; order Pseudomonadales; family Pseudomonadaceae; genus Pseudomonas; species Pseudomonas sp. YuFO8. The sequence goes on from NZ_JAXDEQ010000049.1 coordinate 17,314, forward strand.
GCTCGCTCGCAACCTGCGCGAGATCGGTTTCGAGGTCGACTTCGATGACCGCGCCGCTGACGAGATCGGCGAGTACCTCGCCGGTGTGGCCGAAGAGAACGGTTTTCCCCTGGGTATCCCGGCGGAATACGACCCGGCGCACTTCGTCACCCAATATGCCGGCGGCGCCATGTCGAATCTACAGTCGCAACTGCAGCTGGCGGGGATCGCCGACAAGCTGCCGGTGGTCCTCGAAGAGATCGCGCGCGTGCGCGTGGAACTGGGCTCGCCCGTGATGGCCACGCCCTTCCCCGCCATGATTGCCGCGCAAGCGGTGATGAACGTACTGAGCGGCGAGCGCTACAAGGTGGTACCCGACGAAGTGAAGAAGTACGTGTGCGGCTACTTCGGCGCACTGCCATTGCCGGTCGATCACGACGTCAAGGCTCTTGTGCTCGCCAACGGTTCCCGCGAGGTGGCGACCACACCGCCGGTGCTGTTGCCAAGGGTTCCCGAACTGCGTAGCCGCTACCCCGGCCTGTCGGACGATGAACTGCTGCTGCGCGCCATGTACGGCGACGAAAAAATCACCGGGCTGGTCCCTGTTATGGTCGACGATACCTTCAACGTGCGTCGTCCGCTGCATGAACTGATCGCCGGGCTGGCCAAACTCCCGGAGCAACGCCATGTGCATATCGCCATGGCCGGTTTCGAACTGCGTACTCACTGAGGCTGCCATGTCGACTCCCCTCTCTGCTCGGCCCCTGCCGCAACCCACCGCCGAAACGGCCGCCTATTGGGCGGCCGCCCGGGAACAGCGACTGGTGATCCAGCGCTGCGCTGGCTGCGGGACCTGCCAGTTTTACCCTCGGGCCTTCTGCATCAGCTGCCTGTGCGAGCGCCTCGACTGGATCAACGCCAGCGGCCATGGGCGCATCTACACCTGGACGGTCTGCCGGATCGCGCCCTCGCCGGCCTTCGAATCCCGGCTGCCTTATGTGGTTGCGCTGATCGACCTCGATGAAGGTGTGCGCGTAGTCGCCAACATCCTCGATGCCGACCTGACCCGCGTCGCCATCGGCGCCCGCGTCAGCGTCTGCTTCGAGCCCGTCAGCGAAACCTGCACGCTGCCCCAGTTCACTCTTTTGGATTAGCCGTCACCATGCAAATGATCACCGACCACTTCGACGCGGGCGCCAATCGCCACCCGGACAATGTCTGCCTGCAAGGCCCCGGCTTGAGCCTCACCTACGCCGAGGTCCAGGCCGATTCCCATGCCATCGGCCATGCCTTGACGCTGCTGGGCCTGAGCTGCGCGCATGTCGGCGTGCTGGCGCCCAATCACCCGCTGAGCTTTGTCGCCATGCTGGGCGCCTTGCGCGCCGGGAGCACCTTCATTCCCTTGAATGCCAGGGACTCGATCGACAGCCTGATCTGGTTCATGAGTTTCACCAAGCTCTCGGTACTGGTGCTGCACTCCCAGTACGCCGAGCATGCCGAGCGCATTCGCGCCGGCGTGCCCAGCCTGAAAACCCTGATTGGACTGGACGAGCCGATCGACGGGCTGAGCATCGCCTCCTGGTGCCGCGATCATGCCGGCCAAGAGTGCACAGTGCGCCAGGGGCTCGACGACATTGCCCTGATCAAGTCATCGGGCGGCACCACGGGGCGGCCGAAGGCGATCATGCAAAGCCATCGCGCGTTGCTCGCCTGCTACCGCATCGGCAACCAGTTCATGCCACCGGCAAAAAGCCCCGCGCACCTGGTCGTGGCCCCGCTGACCCATGCGGCAGGCGCCACCGCCATGGCCCTGTCGAGTTTCGGCACGCGCAATGTGATTGCAGCGTCCGCCGACCCCGGCGTGGTACTGGAAACCATTGAACGGGAACGCATCACCCACCTGTTCCTGCCGCCGACCCTGATTTACCGGCTGCTCTCGCACCCGGACGCCAGGACCCGCGACTGCTCCTCGCTCGAATACGTGATCTACGGCGCCGCGCCCATGTCCGTGGACAAGCTGCGCGAGGGTATCGCCCTATGGGGGCCGGTGTTCGTGCAGTTCTACGGTCAATCCGAAGTGCCAGGGGTGATCACCGTACTGACCCGCGAAGACCACCTGCGTGACGGCAAGCACCTGGGTTCGGCCGGCCGTCCCACCGGCGCCTGCGAAGTGGCCCTGATGGATGATGACGGGCGGATCGTCGAGACCGGCGAACGCGGCGAGATCGTCGCCCGTGGCGAACTGGTCGCCCCCGGCTACTACGACAACCCGCAAGCCAACGAAGAGGCACGCCGGTTCGGCTGGCACCACACCGGTGACATCGGCGTGTTCGACGAAGGCGGTTACCTGTACATCGTCGACCGCACCAAGGACATGATCATCTCCGGCGGGTTCAACCTCTACCCGAGCGAGATCGAGCAAGTGATCTGGGCGCACCCGGCGGTGATGGATTGCGCGGTGGTCGGCATTCCCGATGCCGACTGGGGCGAGAAAGTCATCGCGGTCATCGAACTCAAGGCGGGTGCCTGTGCAACCGCGCAGGAATTCATCGCCACCTGCCGGGAAAAACTCGGCAGCCTGAAGACCCCCAAGCACGTACTGTTCTGGGACAGCCTGCCGCGCAGCCCGGTTGGCAAGGTGTTGAAGAAAGACGTGCGTGCACAGCTCATCGCGCAGGAGCCTCGACCATGACGCTCGACGCATCCCGCCTGGCCGGCCGCTATGCCATCGTCGGTGTCGGCGAAGCCGGCCTCGGCAAGGCCCAGCCAGGCGACACCGCGCTGTCGCTGCAATGCCGCTCGGCCCGCGCGGCCCTGCTGGAGGCCGGGCTTACCCTGGCCGATGTCGATGGAGTATTCGCCCACTGGGACGACCGCGCCAATGCGCTGCTGGTGAGCGAATACCTGGGCATCACCCCGCGCTATGTCGACAGCACGGTGGTGGGCGGCGGCTCGCCGCTCACCCACTTGATCCACGCCATGGCCGCCATCGACGCCGGCCTGTGCTCGGTGGCACTGGTCACCTACGGCAGCACCCAGCGCCTGGATCACAGTCGTCAGCGTGGCGGCGTGGTCACCGACCCGCGCTCCCCGTCCGGCCAGTTCGTGGCGCCCTACGGCGTGCTCAGCCCGATCAGTTGGTATGCGATGCTCGCCCAGCAGTATCTGCATCGCTATCAGGCGAGCCCGGAGGACCTCGGCGAGGTGGCGATCAACGCGCGGCGCTGGGCGCACCTCAATCCCCAGGCCACGCTGCGCCAACCACTGACGATGGAGGAGTACCTGGCTTCGCCGCTGATCTCGGACCCGCTACGCAAGGCCGATATCTGCCTGGTCAACGACGGCGCCGGTGCGTTGATCCTGACCAAGGCCGAATACGCCCGCACCCTGGCCAGGCCGCCGGTGTTCATCCGCGGTTTCGCCGATACCTATCGAGGCCATGTCACGCCGATCAATACGTTCGACTGGCTCGACGATGGCGTTACCAGCGCCTGCGTCGAGCGTGCACTGTGCATGTCCGGCATCGCGCGCAGCGAATTGAGCATGGTGCAGATCTATGACGCCTTCACCATCAATGTGCTGGTCGGGCTCGAATCCATGGGTGTGTGCGAACCCGGCCAGGCTGGCGCGCTCCTGCGCAGCGGCATTGCCGCGCCCGGCGGAGCGTTGCCGGTGAATACCTCGGGCGGTGGCCTGGCGTTCAACCACTCCGGCCAGTTCGGCATGCAACTGATGATCGAATCCGTGCGCCAGCTGCGCGGCGAATGCGACGCACGCCAGGTCGCCAATGCCAGCAGCTGCCTGGTCCAGACCGGCGGACTCGTCATGTCGGCATTCATGTACATGGTGCTGGCGAACGAAGCCGGTGATTGAGGTCCTGCTGCCAATGCGTCGCGGCGAAATCGTCGGACGTGCCGTCATGGTTCCCAATGAGACTTCACGATGACCCGCGAACACACTTCACCCGAACAAGAGCTGCACTTCCGTCGCGCCACCGCCTTGAACATGGGCGGCGAAGCCAGGCTCCAGGCGCGCCGCGATGCCGGCGTGCTCAACGCCCGTGAGCGGCTGGAGGGTCTGCTCGACCCGCAGTCGTTCAGCGAGATCGGCATGCTGGCCCACTCCGCCCGCCCCGAGGATCGCGACAGCACCCCCGCCGACGGCAAGATCACCGGCTTTGGCCGCATCGACTCGCGCCGTGTCGCCGTGGTGTCCAACGACATGACGGTCAAAGGCGCGTCGTCCTCGTGGATCAATGCGCGCAAGATCGCCTACATGAAGGAATGCGCCACCCGCAACGGCATGCCGCTGATCTTCCTCGGCGAATCGTCGGGCCAGCGCATGCAGGATGCGATGGGTGCGGGCAGCATGGCCGGTGGCGGCCAGGATGCCCAGCAGTACTGCCGGCGGCGCGAGACGCCGTGGGTCAGCGCAGTGCTCGGGCCTTGCTTCGGTTCGGCGAGCTGGTATTCGTGCCTGGCGGATTTCACCGTGATGCGCAAAGGCGCAATGCTCGCTGTTTCCAGCCCAAAAGTCACCTCGGTGGCCATCGGCGAGAGTTCGGATACCGAAGAACTCGGTGGCTGGCGCATGCATGCCGAAATCACCGGGCTGGCCGACATGGTTGTGAACAATGACCAGGAAGCGCTGAGCGCCATCCGGCGCTTTCTCGGCTACTTGCCCTCTCATTCGAATGAGCTGCCGCCCGAGCTGCCCTGCACGCCCGAGGACCGCCCGGACTCGTCGGGGCCTGAACGCATCGTCCCGGCAGAACGCAGCAAGACCTACGACATGCGCAAGCTGCTCGCCACCCTGGTCGATCGCGCCAGCCTGTTTCCACTCAAGGATCGTTTCGGTCGCTCGGTCGTCACCGCCCTGGCTCGGCTCGAAGGTGCCAGCATCGGCATTGTCGCTTCCAACCCGTTATTCAAAGGCGGGGCTCTGGACGCCGATGCCTGCCGCAAGGCCACCGGCTTCATCGCCCTGTGCGACTCGTTCAATATCCCGCTGGTATTTCTGGTCGATACCCCCGGTTTCCTGGTGGGTATCGAAGGCGAGAAACGCAGCGCACCGGCGCACATCATGAACATGATTCACGCGGTGCAACTCTGTTCGGTGCCCAAGCTTTCGGTGATCGTGCGCAAGAGTTTCGGTCAGGCGTACCTGAATTTCGGCGGTGGCCGCAACAGCGACCAGTCGGCCGCCTGGTGCATGGCCGACGTCAGCTTCGTCGACCCCGGCGTTGCGGTCAGCGTGGTGCATGGCGTGACACGCGAGAGCGACCCGGAACGCTACGAGCGCCTGCATGCCGAGTTCGCAAAAGACACCTCGGCCTTTGCCCTGGCCGGCGCCATGGGCACCCACGAGGTGATTGCCCCGGGAGAAACCCGGCGCTTTCTGGTCGAGGCACTGGCGGCGCAACGGCGCGGCTTCAATAACGGTATAGGACGCCACGAAATGCGTACCTGGCCGACCTACTTTTGATCTCTCCTTCCAAGGATTCGCCATGAATGTTTTGATCGTGCATGCCCACCCCGAGCCAAAATCCTTTACCGCTGCGCTGCGCGACCAGGCGGTCGAAACCTTGCAAGCCCAAGGGCATGAGGTGCGGGTATCGGACCTGTACGCGATGAGCTGGAACCCGGTGGCCAGTGCCGAGGACTTCTGCATCAGGGAAAATCCCGAATACCTGGTCTACGCCCTCGAACAACGACGCAACAGCAAGGAGCAGACCCTCGCCGCCGATATCCAGCAGGAGCTGGACAAGCTGTTGTGGGCGGACCTGCTGATCCTCAACTTCCCGATCTACTGGTTCTCGACACCGGCCATTCTCAAGGGCTGGATTGACCGGGTGCTGGTGTCCGGCATCTGCTACGGCGGCAAGCGCTTCTATGATCAAGGCGGCCTGAGCGGCAAGAAAGGCCTGGTGACCGTGACCCTGGGCGGGCGTGAGCACATGTTCGGCGGCAACGCGATCCATGGCCCCCTGGAAGACATGTTGCGTCCGCTGTTGCGTGGGACCTTGGCCTATGTCGGGCTGGAGGTGCTACCACCTTTTGTCGGTTGGCATGTGCCGTACATCAGCGCTGAGGACCGACAGGCGTTTTTGCTCAGCTATCGCCAGCGCCTTGAAAACATCGATGCGGATGAGGCCATCGAGTACCCGCGCCTGAGTCAATTCGATGATCGGCTCTTTCCCCTGGGTCTGGGTGACACCCCGCTGTAGGAGCCAGCGAATTCATTGCGCAGTCAGGGTGTAGTGGTAGTGCACTGCGCCCGTCTGTGGATCTACCAGCCAGTAGTCGTCCTTGTCCTTTTTCAGCCGATAGCATTCCTTGTTGATCTTGGGTGAGGTGAAACAGATCACCCCATCCTTGACGGTCCAATGTTCCGTTTCGGGTGGATTGCCTGACATCTTGAATATCTCGGTGCCGTCGGCATTGAAGCTCAAGGAATACGGCAAGCCCGACTCCCCTACGTTGTTAAGTTTGTTGCCAATCAGGGTACTGCGAACCTGATCATCATCCAGCGCAACCGCCGAAGGCGAAACCGGTTTTATCGTATGGCTACCAGACGAAGCGCAACCGGACAAGACAAGGGCCAGGAATATACAACTCCAGTATTCTTTGCTCATGCCGCACCTCGCACATCAACCTTTATTGAACTGTAAACTTGTTGTTGGTTTTATTTTTCACGCTATCGACAAACCAGATCGTGACCCCGTCACTGAGTACTCTATTGCATTCCTTTCCATACTTCTGATAAGTGACGCAAATGACGTCTTCGGTAATCACCCAGGCGCCGGTTTGCATGGGCTCGCTGGAAATCTTGATGGTTGCGGTGCCGTCAGGATTCAATGTTTCAGAGAAAGGATATCCGGTGGACGTTACGCTGGAGTGCTTGCGACCTATTACCGTCGAATTTATCTCGCTTGCGTTTAACTGTTTCGCAGTCGGTGGGGCATCAGCATGCGCATCCATGGCAGCTTGATGACCAGAGGATGAGCAACCCGCCAGCAACAGTACAACTATTGAGCAGGCCATTATCTTATTCATCTCTTTCACCTCTGTTATGACGCAGCGGATCCAATCTATAAATAGTAGTCACGCAATACCCCGTGAATATAATCATTCACGATAAACTGGCATCAGTTCATCGCGGCCAGCTTGTTGCCGCCACTGTCCCACCCTCCCCCCAGCGCCTTGTAGATCGCCACGATCCCCCGGTACTGATCCACTTCACCCTGGGCCTGGGCATCCTGAGCATTCAAGCGCTCGCGCTCGGCATCGAGCAGCACCAGGTAATCCACCGACCCTTCCTTGTACTGGATCGCCGCCAGACTGGCCGCCGCGCGGCTCGACTCGCTCTGCTTGATCAACGACAACAACCGCTGCTGGCGTTTGCCATAGTCGCTGAAGGCGTTCTCCGACTCTTCCAGCGCCAGCAGCACTTGCTGTTCATACGTGGCCAGGGCGCCTTCGGCGTCGGCGTTGGCGCCGCGAATGCGGGCGCGCACGCTGCCCAGGTCAAAGGTGGCCCAGGTAATGCTCGGGCCCAGGCTCCAGGCGCGGGCGGCGCTGGAGCCGATCTGCGAACCGCGCCCGGCGGTGAAGCCAAGGAAGCCGCTGAGGCTGACACGGGGAAACAGGTCGGCAGTGGCCACGCCGACATCCGCCGTCGCCGACGCCAGCCTGCGTTCGGCCGCCAGCACATCGGGACGCCGCTGCAACAACTCGCCGGGATCACCGATCGGCAGCGCCTTGGCGATGGCCGGCAGGTCCGCCGGGCTCAAGGACACGCTCAGTTGCTCCGGGCGTTCACCGAGCAAGGTGGCGATGCGGTTTTTCTCCCGGACCTGCTCCGCTTGCAGCTGCGGTACGCTCGCCTCCACCGCGGCCAGGCGCGCGTCGGCGCGCACCACATCGAGTTCGTTGCCGACCCCGGCATCGCGCAGGCTCACGGTGACGCTGCGCGAATCGCTCTGGTTCTTCAAGTTGGCCAGGGCGATTTTCTCCCGCAGTTGAGCGCCACGCAGTTGACCGTAGGCATCCACCAGCTCGGCGATCATCGACACCCGCAGCTGGTAGAGATCCGCCGCGGCGGCGTCTTCCCGCGCATCGCTCGATTCGAGCTGACGCAGGATGCGCCCGAACAGGTCGACCTCCCAGGCCATGTCCAGCCCCAGGTCGTAGCGCTCCAGGTTGACCCGGTGCTCGGTCTGCCCTGGCACCTGCGCACGCCCTTGCTCACTGCTGACGCGGCTGGTGACCACGGGCAGATTGTCGTTGCTGACATCGTCACGAATAGCCCGGGCGGCTTTCCAGCGGGCAAACGCCACCCGCAGGTCGCGGTTGCCTTCCAGGGACTTGCTCACCAACTGGTTCAGCGTGGGGTCGTCGAACTGCTGCCACCACAGGCGCTCGAAACGCGCCTGATCGTAGTTGGCCGCCTTGGCATAAACGCTGACCGCTCGCGGGGTGTCGGGGGTCTTGTAGTCTGGCCCGACCGTGCACGCCGCCAGTGCCGTCACCAGGAGACTCGGCAAAAACAACTTCAGGGCTTTCATGGCTGCACCTCCAGGTTCAGTGCATTGGCGTGTTTGCGCGCTTGCTTGCGTTCGATGTAGCGGCGAATCAGGACAAAGAACACCGGCGTCAGCAGCAGGCCGAAGAAGGTCACCCCGAGCATTCCGGAGAACACCGCTACCCCCATGGCCCGGCGCATTTCCGAGCCGGCGCCGGTGGACGTCACCAGCGGCACCACGCCCATGATGAAGGCGAACGAGGTCATGAGGATCGGCCGCAGCCGCATGCGGCAGGCGTCGAGCACGGCGTCCAGCGGCGACAGGCCCTGGGCCTGTCGGTCCTTGGCGAACTCGACGATCAGGATCGCGTTCTTGCACGCCAGGCCCACCAGGACGATCAGGCCGATCTGGGTGAAGATGTTGTTGTCGCCCTTGGAAATGATCACCCCGGCAATCGCCGACAGCAGGGTCATCGGCACGATCAGGATCACCGCCAGCGGCAGGCTCCAGCTTTCATACAGTGCGGCCAGCACCAGGAACGCCAGCAGCACGCAGAGCGGGAACACCAGCAGCGCCGTGTTGCCGGACAGGATCTGTTGGTAGGTCAGGTCGGTCCACTCGTAGGTCATGCCGTTGGGCAGTTCTTCCTTGAGCAGTTTCTCGATGGCTTTCTGGGCCTGGCCGGAGCTGTAGCCGGGGGCTGCACTGCCATTGATCTCCGCAGTGACGAAACCGTTGTAGTGCGAGACCCGGTCCGGCCCCGACGTCGGGCTGACCTTGACGAAGGTCGCCAGCGGAACCATCTCGCCGCGATCGTTGCGCACCTTCAACTGGCCGATCTGCTCCGGCTCCTGGCGGAACTGTTGCTCGGCCTGCACATTGACCTGGTAGGTGCGGCCAAAACGGTTGAAGTCGTTGGCGTACAGCGAGCCCAGGTACACCTGCAAGGTGTCGAAAATGTCGTTGATCTTCACGCCGTGGGTCTTGGCCTTTTCCCGGTCGATGGCCGCTTCCACTTGCGGCACGTTGACCGTGTAGCTGGTGAACAGGTTGGCCAGTTCCGGAACGCTGCGGCTCTTGGCGATGATGTTCATGGTTTCTTTGTACAGCTCTTCGTAGCCGAGGTTGCCGCGGTCCTCGATCTGCAGGCGGAAACCGCCGATGGTGCCCAGGCCTTGGACGGGTGGTGGCGGGAACACGGCGATGTAGGCGTCCTGGATGTCGCCGAACTTGCCGTTGAGCGACGCGGAAATCGCCCCGGCGGACAAGCTCGGGTCTTTGCGCTCATCGAACGGGCGCAAGCCGATGAAGGCGATGCCGGCGTTCGGGCTGTTGGTGAAACCGTTGATCGACAGCCCGGGAAATGCCACGGCACTGTCGAACCCCGGCTCGTTCATCGCGATGGTGCTCATGCGGCGGATCACCGATTCGGTGCGATCCAGGCTCGCCGCGTCCGGCAGCTGGGCGAAGGTCACCAGGTACTTCTTGTCCTGGGTCGGCACGAATCCGGTCGGCGTGGTGCTGAAGCCCATATAGGTCATGCCGATCAGGCCGGCGTACACCAGCAAGGCGACGCTGCTGCCACGAATGATCTTGGCCACGGCAACCACGTAGCCATGGCTGGCCTTGTCGAAAAAGCGGTTGAAGGGTTTGAACAGCCAACCGCCGAGCAAGCGATCCAGCACTTTCGAGAAGCGGTCTTTCGGCGCGCCGTGGGCCTTGAGCAGCACCGCTGCCAGCGCTGGCGACAAGGTCAGGGAGTTGAAGGCCGAGATCACCGTGGAGATGGCGATGGTCAGGGCGAACTGTTTATAGAACTGCCCGGTGAGCCCGGAAATGAACGCCGCCGGCACAAACACCGCGCACAACACCAGCGCCGTGGCGATGATCGGGCCGGTCACCTCGCCCATGGCCTTCTTGGTGGCCTCGACCGGCTCCAGGCCCGATTCGATATTGCGCTCGACGTTCTCCACCACCACGATCGCATCATCCACCACGATGCCGATGGCCAGCACCAGGCCGAACAGCGACAGTGCATTGAGGGAGAAACCGAGCAGGTGCATCACGGCAAAGGTGCCGATCAGTGACACCGGCACCGCCACCAGCGGAATGATCGAGGCGCGCCAGGTCTGCAGGAACAGGATCACTACCAGCACCACCAGGATCAGCGCTTCGAACAGGGTGTGAACCACCGCTTCGATCGAACTGCGCACGAAGATGGTCGGGTCGTAGACGATCTCGTAGTCCATGCCTTGGGGGAAGTTTTTCTTCAGCTCGGCCATCTTCGCCCGCACCTGGTCGGAGATGTCGATGGCGTTGGACCCCGGGCGCTGGAAGATCGGCATGGCCACCGCTTCCTGGTTGTTGAGCAGCGCCCGCAGTGCGTACTGGTTGGATCCCAGCTCGACCCGGGCAATGTCCTTGAGACGGGTGATCTCGCCGTTCGGGCCACTGCGGATGATCACATTTTCGAACTCTTGCTCGGTGACCAGCCGGCCTTGGGAATTGATCGACATCTGGAAGTGGGTGGCATTCGGCGCCGGTGGCGAACCCAGTGCCCCGGCCGCGACCTGGCGGTTCTGCTCGCGCACCGCGTTGACCACGTCGGTGGCGGTCAGGTTGCGCGAGGCGGTCTTGTCCGGATCGAGCCAGATACGCAGGGAGTAGTCACCGATACCGAACATCTTCACATCGCCGATGCCGTCCAGGCGCGACAGCTCATCCTTGACGTTGAGGATCGCGTAGTTGGACAGGTACAGCATGTCGTAGCGCTTGTCCGACGACACCAGGTGCACCAGCAAGGTCAATTCCGGTGAGGCCTTGTCCACGGTGATACCGATGCGCGTCACTTCTTCCGGCAATTTCGGCTCGGTGCGGGTCACGCGGTTCTGCACCTGGACCTGGGCGTTATCCAGGTCGGTGCCCAGGGCGAAGGTCACGGTCAGCGTCAAACGCCCGTCCGCCGTGGACTGCGAGGACATGTACAGCATGTTCTCGACGCCGGTGATGGCTTGCTCCAACGGCGCCGCCACGGTTTCGCCGATGACCTTGGGGTTGGCCCCCGGGTAATTGGCGTGAACCACCACGGTCGGCGGCACCACTTCGGGGTATTCGCTGATCGGCAGCTGGAACAGCGAGATGGCGCCCGCGATCAGGATCAGCAGCGACAGCACCGCGGCGAAGATCGGCCGCGTGATGAAGAACTGTGAGAATTTCATGTCGGTGCTCCCTTATCCGCGAGGGCTGGCAGGCGCATCCGTTTTCACCAGGGCTGGTGATTTGACGGAGGCGGAGGATGGGCTTGCGGGTTGATTGCCTGCCTCAACGGCCTGGCGTTGGCGGGCCAGTGTCGCCACCGTTTCCGGGTCGGCCATGGGCGCGTCCTGCGGGGCGACCACGGCACCGGGACGGACCCGCTGCAGGCCGTTGATGACGATGCGGTCGTCCTTCTGCAATCCGCTGCGCACGATGCGCAGGCCTTCAAGCTTGGGGCCCAGGTCGACGCTGCGGTACACCGCCTTGTTGTCCTGATCGATGACCAGCACGAACCTCTTGCCAAGGTCGGTGCCCACTGCCTCGTCCTTGATCAGCAGGCCGGCATAGGCGGCGCTGCCCACCAGTTTCAGCCGGGCGTACAACCCGGGGGTGTATTGGCCGTCGGCGTTGTCGAACACCGCACGACCACGGATGGTCCCGGTCTTGGGATTGACCTGGTTGTCGACGAAGTTCATCTGCCCCAGGTGACTGTTGCCCTCTTCGTTCGAAAGGCCCATGTACACCGGCGTGCTCTGGCCGCGCTGGCCCTGGCGGGAGAGCTGGCCGTACTTGAGGAACAGGCGCTCGTCGGCATCGAAGTAGGCGTACACCTTGTCGGTGGAGACCACGCTGGTGAGCGGCGTGGTATCGGCGGTGACGATGTTGCCGGCGGTGATTTCCGCGCGGCTGACACGGCCGCTGATCGGCGCGGTGACGCGGGTGAAGCTCAGGTTCAGCCGGGCAAGGTCGAGCTGCGCCTGGATCGCATCGACACCGGCCTTGGCCTCTTGTGCGGTGGTGGTGCGGGTGTCGGCCAGTTCCGCGGAAATCGCATTGCTGCCGAGCAAGCGCTGCCCGCGCTGCGCTTCATTGGCGGTGCGCAGCAGCGTCGCCCGGGCTTGTTGCAACTGGGCCTGGAAACGCTCGACCTCGTGCTCGAAGGGCCGCGGATCGATCTGGAACAACAGGTCCCCCTTCTTCACCAACGCACCGTCGGTAAAGGCGACCCGTTCAATCTGCCCTGATACCCGTGGACGGACCTCGACGGTTTCCGGGGCTTCCAGTCGTGCGGTCACCTCGTCCCATTCGGTAATAGGCTGCTCGATCACCTTGGCCACCGTGACGTGCGGCGCCCCCGGTGCATTGGCGGCGACAGGCGCACGATCGCAAGCGGCAAGCATCGTGAGTGCCAATGCGGCAAGTGGATAACGCAGAGGTTTGAGGGACTGTTCCATGGAGTATCCGCCTTGAGCATTGTTTTTGATGATAGCCATCATGTATAAGGGCAAAAAAAAGAGATTTGGCCGTCACACATTTGCGCCAACAATATATGACGACTATCATAATTACTAGCCTCTCAGCGACGACTTGCCAAGGGCCATGCCCACCGGCCACAGGAGCACCCCATGAAAGTGACGAAAGACAAGGCTGCGGCCAACAAGGAAGCGATCCTCACGGCCGCCTCCCGGCTGTACCGCGAGAAAGGCATCGACGGGATCGGCATCGGCGAACTGTCCCGTTCGGTCGGGCTGACCCACGGCGGGTTCTACGGGCAGTTTCCAGGCGGCAAGGAGCAGCTGGCTTGCGAGGCCGTCAGCAGGACGTTCGAGACCAACATTCAACATTGGCAGGACGCCAAATCGATTCCGGAGCTGGTCAAGGGTTACCTGACCCAGAAGCACCTGGACAACTGGACCGAGGGCTGCCCGATTCCTGCCCTGGCGACCGATGTGGCGCGTACCGGCGGCGCGGTCAGCCAGTCCTTCACCAAGGGCATCGAGCGCTTGATCGAGATACTGATGCCATTGGTGGAGGGCGAAAACCCGGAGGAAAAACACCAGGAAGCGTTGCGGGTCATTGCCTCGATTGCCGGTGCCATGCTCGTTGCCAGGGCCTTGGATAAGCCGGAGCTGTCCCAGCAATTCCTGACCTCGGTGATCAATGCATGGCCAGGCTCCTTGTAGGAGCGAGCTCGCTCGCGATGGTCGCCAACGATAACGCGTGCTGCCTGAAAGGACGCGTTATCGTTGGCGACCATCGTCGGAACGCCGCCCGGAGCAAGCTCGCTCCTACAGGGGTCAGACCGTGGGTTGCACCGCCACCTTCTCTCGTCCCTTGAACGCCAGGGAAAAACAGAAAAAGATCGCCAGGGCAAACCCTGCCGGGAACAGCCAGATGCTTTTCCAGTCATGGCTACCCGCCGTCGCGGCGTAGTGGTCGGTCACCTGCCCCGCCACCCAGAAACCGATCAGCATGCCCAGGCCGTAGGTCGCCAGGGTGATCAAGCCCTGGGCGGAACTCCTGAAACGTTCCGAAGCCTTGGCGTCGGTGTAGATCTGTCCGGAAACGAAGAAGAAGTCATAGCAGATGCCGTGCAAGGCGATGCCGGTAAACAGCATGAAAGCCAGGTCGCCGTTGTTGCCATAGGCGAACAACAGGTAGCGCAAGGCCCAGGCCAGCATCCCCACCAGCAGCGCAAGCTTGATCCCGAAGCGATGAATGAACAGTGGCAGAAGCAGCATGAACAGTACTTCGGAGACTTGCCCGATGGCCATTTTTGCCGTGGGGTTGGTCACGCCAATTTCCGCCAGGAACGGGTTGGCGTTCTGGTAGTAGAACGCCAGCGGAATGCAGATCAGGATGGACGCGATGAAGAACACCAGATAACTGCGATCCTTGAGCAACCCCAGGGCATCCAGCCCGAGCATCTGCTTGAGGCCGCCGTTCGCTTCGCCTTTGAGCGGTGCGGTGCGCGGCAAGGTGAAGCTGTAGAGGCCCAGCAGCAGTGACGCAATCGCCGACATCAGGAAGGTGTTGCGCAACCCGCCTGACGAAATTGCCGCTTGTGAATCCCAGGCAAACACGAAGCTGATCACCACGCCGGCGACGATCCAGCCGATGGTGCCCCACACGCGGATGCGCGAGAACTCCAGCGCCGGGTCGCTCATCTGGCGGAACGCGACGGAATTGACCAGGGCCAGGGTCGGCATGTAGATCATCATGTAGGCCAGCACGAACGGATAGAAGGCGCTGAAGTCCGGTGCGCGATACAGCTGATACAGCAACACCGCGCCCACCAGGTGCAACACGGCGAGAATGCGCTCGGCATTGAAGAAGCGATCGGCAATCAGACCTATCACGAACGGCGCGATGATCGCCCCCCATGACTGGGTCGAGAACGCCATGCCGATCTGCCCGCCAGTGGCGCCCAGATTGCTGGCGAGAAAAGTGCCGAGGGTGACGAACCAGCCACCCCAAATAAAGAACTGCAGGAACATCATTGCGCTTAATCGCGCGGTCATCGTGGTCATGACAGTCACCGTCTTATTGTTGTTTTTGTGCGAGAGAAATGTGTTCAGGCGTCAGATAGCCCCAACAATCGTCGATTGAAAGCGGCGTCTGACGACACGCTGGCGAAATCGTCGAAAGCCTTTCGGGTCTTGCTGATCATGTGTCGCTCGATGAACGCCGCCCCTTCTGCGGCGCCCTGCGCAGAGTCCTTCAGGCAGCATTCCCACTCCAGCACGGCCCACCCGGCGAAGTCGTATTGGGTCAGTTTGCTGAAGATCGATTTGAAATCGATCTGGCCATCGCCCAATGAGCGGAAACGCCCCGGCCGCTCGACCCAACCCTGATAACCGCCGTAGACCCCGGAACGGGCATCGGGCCGGAACTCGGCGTCCTTGACGTGGAACATGCGGATGCGTTCGTGGTAGCGGTCGATGAAGCCCAGGTAGTCCATTTGCTGCAGCAGCAGGTGGCTGGGGTCATACAGGATCGCCGCGCGGGGATGGTGATCGACCGCCTCCAGGAAGCGCTCGAAAGAAGCGCCGTCGTGCAGGTCTTCGCCGGGGTGAATCTCGTAGCACAGGTCGACGCCGGCCTCTTCGAAACAATCGAGGATCGGCAACCAGCGCTTGGCCAGTTCGGCGAAACCCTGCTCGACCAGGCCACTCGGGCGCTGCGGCCATGGGTAGATGTAGGGCCAGAGCAACGCCCCGGAAAAGGTCGCGTGGGCCTTCAAGCCCAAGCGCTGACTGGCGCGTGCCGCCAGCTTCAATTGGTCGATGGCCCAGTCGGTGCGCGCCTGGGGTTGGCCGCGCAGATGTGCCGGTGCGAAGTCATCGAACAGCGTGTCGAACGCCGGATGCACCGCCACCAGTTGGCCTTGCAAATGGGTCGACAGCTCACTGATTTCGACGCCTGCCTGGGCGCAGACCGCTTTCAGTCCATCGCAGTAATCCTGATCTTCGGCGGCGCGCGCAAGGTCGATGAACTGCGTGCCCAGGGTCGGCAATTGAATGGCCTTGTAACCCTGGGAGGCCGCCCAGTGGGCGATGTTGGCCAGGGTATCGAAAGGTGCTTCGGCGGACATGAACTGCGCGAGGAAAATCCCCGGGCCACGCATGCCGGTTTGAGTAAGGTCGGTCATGGGAGTCTCCAGAGTCATGGGGTGCAGACCAGTTCGGTCCACTTGGCGTCGCCACGATGGTTGGCGATCACGGTCTCGATGAACGCCATGCCGCGCAGGCCGACGTCGATACCGGGCACCCCGGGAGCATCGTGCCCCGCGACATTGCCACGGATGGCGCGGGCAAAATCGCCGTAGAGATTGGCCATGGCTTCGAGATAGCCTTCGGGATGCCCGGCCGGCAAACGCATGCGCTCGCTGGCGGCTGCGCACAGCCACGGCTGGCCGACGCCGGAGCGCAGGATGCGCATGGGTTGATCGAGGGCACGGTGGATCAGGCTGGCAGGTTCTTCCTGCCGCCATTCCAGCCCGCCCTTGTCGCCATAAACGCGGATTTTGAGCGGGTTTTCTTCGCCGGCGCAGACCTGGCTGGCAATCAACACGCCGCTGGCGCCGCCGGCCATCTTGAACAGCATCGAGGCGTCATCGTCCAGCTGACGGCCAGCGATATGAACGCCCAACATTGCGCACAGGTGCTGGATCGGTTGATCCGCGACGAACTCGGCCAGGGAGAAGGCATGGGTGCCGATGTCACCAATGCAGCCGCCCAAACCGGACTGTTCAGGGCTGTCACGCCATTGCGCCTGCTTGTTGCCTTGCCCGGCCACATCCTGGCTGAGCCAGCCCTGGGGGTACTCGACAATGACCTTGCGCACCGCACCAATTACGCCGCTGCGCACCATGTCGCGCGCCTGCCAGACCATGGGGTAACCCAGGTACGTATGGGCCAGGCCGTATAGTTGGCCGCTGCGTTCGACCACGTCCTTGAGTGCGAGCAATTCGGCCAGGTTCAGCGCCGCGGGTTTTTCACTGAACACATGAAAACCCGCGCTCAGCGCCTGGCTGGCGATCGGCGCGTGCAAGTGGTTGGGGGTGACGATCACCAGCAGCTCCATGCGCTGCTCAGCGGGCAATCCACGCTCGGCCTCGAGCATCTGCTGCCAGTCGCTGTAGCAGCGCGAGGCCGGCAAGCCCAATGCTGCGCCAGTGTTCCGATTGTTCTGTGCATCGCGACTGAACGCGCCGCACACCAGTTCAAAACGGCCATCGAGGCCGGCGGCCTGGCGGTGGGCTTGAGCAATGAATGCGCCCTCGCCGCCCCCGACAAAGCCCATTCTTATTTTTGGTATTGCAGCGTTCATCGCAATGTTCTCTGTTGGAAGCGGCTTTTCAAACTTGAATCCCGACTATGATGTAACCGGTTACATCGTGGCGGAAATTTAGGCTCAGTTTCGTTGCCTGTCAAACCCCGGATTAGGATCCATTAACATTTCAGCCCAAGGCTAACTGCGTTAAGCTCGCCGCCCGCGCGGTTCGATAACGAGGTGATCTTGTCCAATATCCGTGAAGTAGCCCGGCTGGCCGGCGTCTCGGTGGCCACGGTGTCCAGAACCCTGAAATCGCCTGAGCGTGTGCTTCCCGAGACACGGGACAAGGTCAACGCGGCCGTGGAACAGGCCGGCTACAGGCCGAACCTGATGGCAGTGCAGTTTCGCTCGCGCCGCACCGGCAACCTGGTGATCCTGGTGCCCGCCATCGCCAACACTTTTTTTGCCCGGGTCATCAGCGGCGCGCAACAGGCGGCGCAGGCGGCCAACTATCGGCTGCTGCTGTGCGACACCCAGGGCCGCGAAGAGATCGAACGGGAATTCGCCGAGCTGGTGTACAACCATCAGGCTGACGGTGTGATCCAGTTGCGTGCCTTCGATCCGTTCGAGGCGCCCTTCCCCAACGTCGAGTTGCCGCCCATCGTCAACGCCTGCGAGGTGATTCAAGGCGGCCGTCATCCGACCATCAGCCTGGACAATCGCGCGGCCGCCAAGGCCATGACCGAACACCTGATCGAACTGGGCCACCGCCGGATCGGCCTGATCAAGGGCCCGAAAAGCAGCCCGCTGACCCGCGATCGTGTGGCTGGTTATCAGGATGCCTTGCGTCAGGCCGGCATCGATTGCGACCCGGCGCTGATCTGCCATGGAGATTTCAGCCTGAAGGCCGGTGATGACGGCGCAGCCGCCATGCTGGACCTGCCCGAGCGTCCCACTGCACTGTTCTGCGAAAACGATGAAATGGCCATCGGCGCGTTGAAACGCATCAAGCAACAGGGTTTAAGGGTACCCGAGGACATTTCGCTGGTAGGCTTTGACGACATTCCCTTTGCAAAGTACTGCGACCCACCGCTGACGACCATCGCGCAACCCGCCGAAGTCTTCGGCCAGAAAGCCGTCGAGATGTTGATTGCGCTGATCGAAAAGAAACCGCTGGTACAGCGGCATGTGGTGTTGCCGTTCGAACTGACGTTGCGCGGCAGCACGGCGGTGGTGCAACAGACAACTTAGAAGACCACTGGCACCGCTTTCGCCAGCAGGCCGCTCCCACAATGGATCTGTATCGTGCCTGTTTTTTGAATTCACTGAGGATCAAGTGTGGGAGCGAGCTTGCTCGCGATTGCGGTGGCTCAGTCGACATCCATGCTCAATGTGCCGGCCTCTTCGCGAGCAAGCTCGCTCCCACAGTGGATCTGCTTCGTGCCTGGTTTTTGAGTTCACTGTGGATCAGTGTGGGAGCGAGCTTGCTCGCGATGGCGGTGGGTCAGTCGACTTCCATGCTGAATGTACCGGCCTTATCGCGAGCAAGCTCGCATACAGTGGATTTGCTTTGTGCCTGGTTTTTGAGTTCACTGAGGATCAATGGAGGGGGCCTGCGGAGGCTTTGTTAAAGGCATTCCTGGGCAGCACGTTCAAGCCGCGATGGCCCGAACGTCGAGGCCAGCAACGTGCGTTCGTACAGGAACACCTTGCCGCCATTCGAGGCCTTGTAGGCTTCGAGCACATCGTCGGCGGCGACCTTGCTCGAAACGACGATTCGATAGCTGCGCTGGGTCTGCGAAATCGTTGCGCTCAGTGCGTCTTCCTGCAATTTCGGCAAGACACACTGGGCGTAGTCCGCCGGTGCCTTTTTCGTCTGCAGGGTCAGTGTCGGGTTATTGGGTGCAGAAGCACACCCGGACAGCAGCAAGGGGGCGATCAGCGCCAGTCGAGTCAGCATCTTCATCACAGGGTTCCGCAAGGCTTTTTTGATGCACGGCATGTTCCCTGTTTGCCGGCAGCAACAGAACTTGTGATGGATGATTGTGACTATCAGTGCAACGAATAGTCGCCGTCTTCACTCGGCGGATTTGACCACCGACCCGCGCTTGAATGCCTCCCGTCGTTCCTGGCGCTCCAGGGCATAGGCCGCGCTCGGCTCGCTGCTCAACTCATCACGGCGCAACAGTTCACCACAATGCTCGCACAACGGCCCGAGCCCCGCGGGCTGGCCGCAAGTCTGGTGGGTGTAGCGCACGGCCAGGCCCTCTTGCGGCGACTTACACCAGGTTTCGCCCCAGGCCCGCAACGCCAGCACCACAGAATAAAACGCCTGCCCCTTGGCCGTGAGGTGGTACTCGTAGCGCGGCGGCCGCTCGTTGTAGGCGCGGCGCTCGACCATGCCGTCCGCCTCCAGGCTTTTCAGGCGGGTCGCGACCATCTGCGGGGTGCCGCCGGTCTGCGCCTGGATCTCATCGTAGCGGTGATTGCGCATGAACAACTCGCGCAACACCAGCACGGTCCAGCGATCACCAACCACGTCTTCGGCCCGGGCAATCGGACACAGGGTTTCAGGGCTAGTCTTTTTTAACGCCATACGGGCTTGCCTCTTTCCAAGTAACTATGATTATCATATCTACACGATGCCACGGCAAGCCCATGGCAGCGATCCGTCCATTTCCTGGAGCATTGGTCATGTCCAACACCCCCTACCCGCTGGATCGAACCGCCTACCTGCTGGTCGATCCCTACAACGACTTCCTGTCCGAAGGCGGCAAGATCTTCCCGCTGCTCGAGCCGATCGCCCGGCAAGTCGGCCTGCTGGACAACCTGCGCACCCTCGACCGTACCGTCCGCGCCCTGGACATACCGGTATTCATCGTACCGCACCGGCGCTGGGAACAAGGCGACTACGAGAATTGGGATCACCCAAGCCCCACCCAATGCAAGATCCAGCACATGCACCACTTCGCTCGCGGCGAATGGGGCGGCGAATGGCATCCCGATTTCGCGCCCCAGCCTGGCGACGTCGTCATCCAGGAGCATTGGGGTTCGAGCGGCTTTGCCAACACCGACCTGGATTTTCGCCTCAAGCAGAAAGGCATCACCCACGTGATCATCGTCGGCCTGCTGGCCAACACCTGCATCGAGGCCACCGCCCGCTACGCCCAGGAACTGGGCTACCACGTCACCCTGGTGCGCGACGCCACCGCCGCTTTCAAGCCGGAAATGATGCACGCCGCCCATGAACTGAACGGTCCGACCTTCGCCCATTCGATTGTCACCACCGAGCAACTGATCGCCACCCTCAAGCCGTGAGCACACCATGAAACTGACTGGAAACCTGTTGATCGGCGCCAACGAAGTCGCCGCCAGCGCAGGGACGATGAAGGCGCTGAACCCCGCCAACAATCAGCTGATCGAGCCGGAATTCGCCTTCGGTGGCGCCGCCGAAGTGGACCTGGCGGCGAACCTCGCCGACGCCGCGTTCGACCACTACAGCCACACCTCGCTCGCCGAGCGATCGGCCTTGCTCGAACGCATCGCCGACAATCTGGACGCCGTCGCCCAGCCGCTGGCCGCAAGGGCCGCCCTGGAAACCGGCCTGCCCGAAGCCCAACTGCTGGGCGAAGTGGCCAAGGCCGCGACGCAGTTTCGGCAATTCGCCGAGGTGGTGCGCCGGGGACGCTTCCTCCAGGTGGCCATCGATCCGGCCCAGCCCGAGCGCCAGCCACGCCCGCGCATGGATCATCGCCTGCAGAAAATCGCCCTCGGCCCGGTGGCGGTGTTTGGCGCCAGCAACTTCCCCATCAGCTACTCGGTGGCCGGCGGCGACACCGCCGCGGCGCTGGCGGCGGGCGCGACGGTAGTCGTCAAATCCCACAACGCTCACCCTGGGGCCTCGGAAATCCAGGCCCGGGCCATCCGCAAGGCCGTGCAGGACAGCGGCTTGCCTGAAGGCGTGTTCTCGATGGTGCGCGGCGCCGGCAACGCGATCGGCGAAGCCCTGGTCGACCATCCGTTGATCAAGGCGATGACCTTCACCGGTTCCGAACAGGGCGGGATGGCCCTGTATCGCCGGGCGCAGCTACGCCCCGAGCCGATCCCGGTCTTCACCGAGATGGCCAGCGTCAACCCCACCTTCATCCTGCCCCAGGCACTGGCAGAGCGTGGCGCGCAGATCGGCGACGGTTTTATCGAGCGCATGCTGGTCAATGTCGGGCAAGCCTGTCTCAAGCCGGCGATCCTGATTGCCATCGCCGGGGCCGGTTTCGAGGCCATGCGTGACGCCATGATTAGCCGCGTGACGACGGCACCGGCGCGGCCAATGCTGACGCCGGGCATCCATGGGGCGTACTTGAGCGGGCTCGACAGGTTGCACGGTGCTGGCGCCAGGCTGGCTGCCGAAGGCCTAGCCGCCAACGTGGCGCTGGACGGCCAGTCGGCCTTGCTAGAGGTCGACGGCCAACGCTTTCTCAGCGAAACAACCCTTACCGAGGAAGTGTTCGGGCCGGCAGCCCTGCTGGTGAAGGTCGAGGATGAGGCGCAAATGCTTGCGGTCGCCCGTGCACTTCGCGGACAGCTCAGTGCTGCCATGCACATGGAAGCCGAGGACTTGGCGCTGGCCCGTCGTTTGCTGCCGATCCTGGAGCGGCGCACCGGGCGGATCGTCGTCAACGCCTTTGCCCATCCGCAAGAGGTGTCTTTCGCCAGTGTGCACGGCGGGCTGTTTCCGGCGTCGTCGGACAGCCGCTTCACTTCGGTGGGCATGAGTTCCATCGAGCGTTTTCTGCGGCCGGTGTGCTACCAGGGTTTTCCCGATGAGTTACTGCCCGAGGCACTGCGTGAGGGCAATCCGCTCGGTGTGCCGCGCAGCGTCGACGGTCAATAAGCAGTTTTCGCGCCAGGCAAATTCTAAATGTGGGAGCGGGCTTGCTCCGGGCGGCGTTCCGAGGGAGTGTCAGTCGACATCAATTAACCTGACACGCCCTCTTAGCCATCAAGCCCGCTCCACGAGGTTCGATGGTGGATATATGATCTGTGTCGACGCAAGCCATCATTTAGAAGACACCGCTGGCACATTATCGGACTTGAAAAAACGCAATAACCTGAAACTCCGTCCAACGATCAAACCATTGATGAGCCCAGACCCCAATGACGACCAGGCCACTAACGAAACTTCATTGGCCAGTTCCGGATGCACAGCCTCCTGGTAACCGCTGTAGTAACGCCAGGCGAAGAAGCACCAATACACAATCAGCACTCTGATCGTGCCATCCAGCACCAGCCCCCCACCCTCATGTTTCACGTTGTGGTACGAGTAAAAGCGAAAGGCCAGCAACCACCCAACCAGCAACCCCAGCGCATAAACCGAAAGCGGAACCACAAATCCTTGGGAGATTTTCAGCGAGGCCACGGAAATAGCGACGAATATCGCCGGTGTCAGTAGTAACGATTTTTTCGTTTCATAACTCTTGAAGCAGGCAATGACGCCGTAATACGTCACGATAAAAAAAACTGCGTAAACCCATAGTGGTGTGCCACGCAAAATGTCGAGCATAAAAAACCCTTTGGCACTGCCTGTGCCCCCCATTCAATGAGTTATCAAATTATCCACGCTAGGCAACTAGCGCAAGTCGGGGAGATCCCACAAAATTGTAGGTAATGGACTAGGACACAGTAATATTGGTCTGAGGACAGGCAACTAATCGGAACGCATCCGCAGGCACCGATGGTAGAGAAGCATGTCTCTGGTTTCTACCCGAGCAAGCTCGTTCCCACAGGTAATCAGGGTCAGGTCAGGAAAAGGTCGTCGCCGCCCCTTCCTACAAGGCAAACACCTGATTCCTTCCATTGCGCTTGGCCTGATACAACCCGTCATCGGCGCGGGTCAGCAGACTTTCCTGGTTGTCGCCGGGCTGTACGAAGGCGACGCCGAACGACGCGGTCACGGT
The DNA here is from genome assembly GCF_035065025.1 of Pseudomonas sp. YuFO8. NCBI lineage: Bacteria > Pseudomonadati > Pseudomonadota > Gammaproteobacteria > Pseudomonadales > Pseudomonadaceae > Pseudomonas > Pseudomonas sp. YuFO8. The sequence goes on from NZ_JAXDEQ010000049.1 coordinate 40,585, forward strand.
GTCCAGCACGGTGTCGGTGCTGCGCGCCTTGATCCGCAAGGACTGGACCTTCAGGCGCAGGTGCTCGGCGAAGGCACAGGCACTGCCCAGGTCGGCGCAATCGGGCAGGACCACACAGAACTCTTCACCGCCGTAACGCGCCGCGAACGCATTGGCTGGCAACGCCCCGCGCAGCACCTGGGCAACATGCTGCAGCACCCGGTCGCCCAGCGGGTGACCGTACTGATCATTGAATTGCTTGAAGTGGTCGATATCCAGCATCAACAGGGCCACTCCACGGGAAGCCTTGCCCAGCGCCTGTTCCAGCAGGCGGGTGAACGCGGTGCGGTTGAACAGTTCGGTCAGGCCGTCGAGGGTCGCGGCCAGTTGCGCGCGCTGCAGTTTGTCGCGCAGGGTCTTGATTTCGTCCTGTGCCGAGTGCAACTGGGTGAGGAAGTGTTCCTGTTGGCTCTGCATCAGCCGAGTGCTCTGCTGCAGCTCGCTCAAGATGCCCGGCAGGCGGTCATTGGCCGGTTCGTCGAGCATTTCCAGGCACTGCCCCAGGCGGTTCTGGAAGTTGAGGCTGCCTTCCACGCTTTGCGAGACGTCGCGCTCCATGCCATCCACCAGGCTGATGACCTGATGCTGTTCGGCGCGGGCATCTTCCAGCTCGTCACGGATGATGTACTGGCGAAACAGGCGAGTCGCCGACTCTGGCGGGCAACCGTCGAAGTCCCGGACCACGCGGTCCAGGTGACGATTGAGCTCCGGGTCCTGGCCCTGGCTGTAGGTGTACCAGAGGGCGTAGTGCACGGGATTGGGCGGGATGTTATGGCGAACCATCAGCGGCACGGCCTGCTTGAGCAGGGCCGCCGCTTCGCGGGAGTCTTCCGGATACAGCGCTAGGACATTCGCACGCGTTTCTGATGAGCTCATAACGTCACTGTGGTTGTTTATCATGGGCATTTCGGCTGTGCGCTGAGCATACCGATACGCCTGATAAACGGCTATCCCCGCAATGATCCTTGAAACTGCAGGAGCCCGGCTTGCCGGCGAAGGCGTCCTCGAATATTGCAGCGGGCTTTGGGGCCTCTTCGCTGGCAAGCCAGCTCCTACAAAGGTGCGCGGGGCGTTGCGTTGTGGTCGACGGGACTTGTAGGAGCCCGGCTTGCCGGCGAAGGCGTCCTCGAATATTGCAGCGGGCTTTCGGGCCTCTTCGCTGGCAAGCCAGCTCCTACAAAGGTGCGCGGTGCGTTGCGTTGTGGTCGACGCGGAC